>CAMJLB010000006.1 GCA_946406555.1 uncultured Prevotellaceae bacterium
GCCAGGTCGTCGCCCCAGTTGCAGGGGAACTCGAACTTCTTGCCCTGCTTGATGGCTTCCTGCAGAATGTTGATGCCCTCGGTGTAGGGCAGGCGCACGAAGGTTTCTTTCAGCACGCCCTCCAGACGGGCGATGAGCGTCTTGTCGATCATCTTGTTGAGGAACTCCAGGTCGTCCTTGCAGTGGTCGAGTGCCCAGCGCACGCAGTATTTGATGAAGTCTTCCTCCAGGTCCATCAGCTCTTCCTGGTCGATGAAGGCCACCTCGGGCTCTACCATCCAGAATTCGGCCAGATGGCGAGGAGTGTTGGAGTTTTCGGCACGGAAGGTGGGACCGAAGGTGTAGATGGCACCTAAGGCGGTGGCACCGAGTTCGCCCTCCAGCTGTCCAGAGACGGTGAGCGAGGTCTGCTCGCCGAAGAAGTCGTCGTCGTAGATAATCTTGCCCTGTTCGTCCTTCTTCAGGTCGTAGAGGTTCTTGGTGGTCACCTGAAACATGTTGCCGGCTCCCTCACAGTCGCTGGCGGTGATGAGCGGCGTGTTGAAGTAGTAGAAGCCATGCTCGTGGAAATAGGTATGAATGGCCATGGCCATGTTGTGGCGTATGCGCATCACGGCTCCGAAAGTGTTGGTGCGCAGGCGCATGTGGGCGTTCTTGCGCATGGCCTCGAAGCTCTGGCCCTTCTTCTGCATGGGGTAGGTGTTGTCGCAGAGGCCGTAGACAGCCAGACGCGTGGCCTGCACCTCGCAGCTCTGGCCGGCACCCTGGCTCTCTACCAGCGTGCCTTCAGCGCAGATACAGGCACCAGTGGTGATCTGCTTCAGCAGCTCATCGTCGAACTTGGTGGGGTCGACCACAATCTGCACGTTGTTGATGGTTGAACCGTCGTTGAGTGCAATGAAGTCGACATTCTTGCCAGAGCGGTGCGTGCGCACCCAGCCCTTCACGCAGATGTCATGTCCGTAGTCGGTACACTTTAGTACGTCAATTATCTTAGTACGTTTCATTTTGTAATTTTCAATTATCAATAATCAATCTTCAATTTACTCATACGCTCCCATGCGCAGGCGGTCGACCTCTTCCTCGGTGAGGTAGCGCCAGTCGCCCCGACGCAGGTTCTTCTTGGTGAGTCCGGCAAACTGCACGCGGTCGAGCTTGGTGACCTTGTAGCCGAGGCTCTCGAAGATGCGGCGCACGATGCGGTTCTTGCCCGAGTGAATCTCGATGCCCACCTGCTTCTTGTCTACAGGGTCGGCATACTGAATATCGTCGGCCTTGATCTCGCCGTCGTCGAGAATCACGCCTTCGGCAATGCGCTGCATGTCGTGGGCAGTGACGTTGTGGTCGAGATACACGTGATAGATCTTCTTCTTCAGATATTTGGGATGGGTGAGCTTCGAGGCCAGGTCGCCATCGTTGGTGAGCAGGAGCACGCCTGTGGTGTTACGGTCGAGACGTCCTACGGGGTAGATGCGCTCCGGACAGGCGTTCTTCACCAGATCCATCACCGTCTTGCGCTGCTGCGGGTCGTCGCTCGTGGTGACATAGTCCTTGGGCTTGTTCAGGAGCACGTAGACTTTCTTTTCGAGCGTCACGGGGTCGTCGTGGAAACGAATGGCATCGGTGCGCAGCACCTTCGTGCCCAGCTCGGTGACCACCTGTCCGTTGACGGTGACCACGCCTGCCTGTATGAACTCGTCGGCCTCTCTGCGGCTGCAAACGCCGGCGTTGGCTAGGAACTTGTTCAGGCGTACCGGCTCGTTGGGGTCGAAGTTCTGCTCCTTATACTCGATGCGCTTCTTCATCGAATACTTTGCATTCGGGTCGTAGTCGGCAGTGCGCTGGCGGAAACCGCCCTTCTGCCGTGGCTGGTAGCCGCCGCGCTGCTGGCCGTAGCCTCCCTGTCGGGGCTGCCCGTAGCCACCCTGCCGGGGCTGCTGGCCGTAGCCGCCTTGCTGCCGGGGCTGGTAGCCTCCCTGCTGCCGGGGCTGATAGCCGCCTTGCTGCCGGGGCTGGTAGCCACCCTGTCGGGGCTGCCCATAGCCGCCACCATACTGCTGCTGGCGTGGCTGATAGCTGCCTTGCTGGCCGTCGCCATCCTGATTGTAGCGTGGGCGGTAGCCGCCTTGCTGGCGCGGCTGGTAGCCACCTTGCTGGCGCGGCTGGTAGCCACCACCATAGTTATTGTTCTGACGGGGACGGTAGCCACTTTGCTGGCGGGGCTGGCTCTGCAGACCGGCACCGAAGCCCTCGGGGCGGAAACCACCCTCGTCGTCGTTGTTACGTTTGTTGAAACTGCTGCGCTCGTAGCTTCCTGCCGTGCCGGGACGCTGTCCGCTGTGAATGCGCGGACGGGGCGAACGGCCTACCGGACGAAACTCGCGCTGGTAGCCATCGCGGCTGCCCTGCTGATCTTGCTGTGTTTGTTCTTCCTGCTTCTTTTCGTTCTCGAGATCCATAATGCTTAATTCCTCTTTTTGTTTGTGTGATTAATACTTGTGTTGATTATAAATAGAGCCTCACGGCTCACTATTGTGAATCCTTCGTTGGCAATCTTCAATTTTCAATCTTTAATTTTCAATCTCGGTTACATTCCCGTATAGTTCCACGGGGTGATGGCCATGAGCTCTTCTTTCACGCTGTCGCTCACTTCCAGAGCCTGTATGAAGTTGTGTATGGTCTGCTCGGTCATCTTCTCGTTGGTGCGGGTTAGTGCCTTCAGTGCCTCGTAGGGGTGTGGATAGGCTTCGCGGCGCAGAATGGTCTGTATGGCCTCGGCCACCACGGCCCAGGTCTGCTCGAGGTCTTCATGCAGCTTTTCTTCGTTGAGAATCAGCTTGCGCAGGCCCTTCAGCGTGCTTTCGAAGGCGATGAGGCTGTGGCCCATGGGCACTCCTACGTTGCGCAGCACGGTGGAGTCGGTAAGGTCGCGCTGTAGCCGGCTCACTGGCAGCTTCTGTGCCAGAAAGGCCAGGATGGCGTTGGCCATGCCCAGGTTGCCCTCGGAGTTTTCGTAGTCGATGGGGTTCACCTTGTGTGGCATGGCGCTCGAGCCTACCTCGCCTGCCTTGATCTTCTGCTTGAAGTACTCCATGGAGATATACATCCAGAAGTCGCGGTCAAGGTCGATGACGATGGTGTTGATGCGGCGCATGCCGTCGAAGATGGCTGCCAGCCAGTCGTAGTTGCTGATCTGGGTGGTCCACTGCTCGCGCTCCAGGCCCAGCTTCTCGCTGACGAACTGGTTGCCAAATTCGCGCCAGTCGTACTGGGGGTAGGCCACATGGTGGGCATTGTAGTTGCCCGTGGCACCACCAAACTTGGCGGTGATGGGTATGTCTTTCAAGGCGCGCAGCTGTTCCTCCAGGCGGTAGACGTAGACCATGATCTCCTTGCCCAGACGGGTAGGCGATGCCGGTTGCCCGTGGGTCTTGGCCAGCATGGGCACCTGCTTCCACTCTTCGGCATAGTCGTTCAGCTGCTCGATGAGCTCTTCCAACAGGGGGTAATACACCTGTTTGAGTGCCTCTTTGATGGAAAGGGGCACGCTTGTGTTGTTGATGTCTTGAGAGGTAAGGCCGAAATGGATGAATTCCATGGCTTCGGCGGGGAAATTGCCCAGCGCGGAGAGGCGCTCCTTGATGAAGTACTCCACGGCCTTCACGTCGTGGTTGGTCACCTTCTCGATGTCTTTCACACGCTGCGCGTCGGCAGGGGTGAACTCGCGATAGAGGTTCCGAAGCGGCAAGAAAAGGTCATGGTTGAAATTGGCCAGTTGGGGTAGTGGCAGTTCGCAGAGTGTGATGAAATACTCTACCTCTACGCGCACACGGTAGCGCACCAGCGCATACTCAGAAAAATACTCTCCCAGTTTCTCTGTTTTACCACGATAGCGGCCATCTATAGGCGAGATGGCTGTCAGTTTGCTTAGTTCCATTCTTTTTTATTACGATAATTATCCTTTTGCGAGGGCAAAGTTACATAAATAAAATGATATGCGCCCATTGTTATGCGATAAATTTATGCTGCTTTCTATTTTTTTTGCTTTTTTGCTGTTGACGGGCACGAAATAAAACGTTTTGCCATGCGAAACTTCCGCTCCGCATGGCAAAACAATATGTAGAAAAATGACTGGTTCTGAACGAATGGCTTAGTAGCTGCTGCCGCCGTTGTGGGTTGCAGGCTTGTCGCTCGGGGTGAGACTCACCTTGGCACTAACCACGCCGAAGTAGGTAGCCTGGAAGGTCTTTTCGTCGCTCTTGAAGGTCATCTTCTTCACCTTTTGGGTGACGGTGAAGTGAGCGAGGCTCTTCTGGTTGGCAGTAAAGGTGAGCGAGTTCTTCAGGTTGCGGGCCTTGATGCCGAAGAGGTTCTTCAGGTAGTTGTTGATGAGGGTGGCAGTCTCGTTGGTCTCGTAACCCAGGGTGCGGGTGTAGCTCACGCTGTTGCGGCCTGCATTCACCACGATGTCGGGTACAGAGATGGTTCTGGTCTCTTCCTCCACCTCGATTACGTCGGCAACCAACTCGTAGGTCCAGGGCGAGAAGTGGGGAATAGTGGCAGTAACGTCGTCGCCGTTAATGGTGGGAGTGAGCACGTCGCCGCTCTTAGCGTGCCTCATCTGAAGCTTGAACGGGTTTACACCGGGAATGTTCACCTTGACAGTGGGCTTTGCATTGGCGAAGGTCACACCATCGGGTTCGCAGTCTACAGCCAATACAGGCTCTGACACCATGTCGCCCTTCTTCAGGTCGTCGGCTTTGGCATCGCCGCTGGCAGGTGTGAACACAACGATAGAGAAGTCTTTGCCGTCGCCTTCAACAGCGTCGATAGGGGCAGAAATCTCTGCATTGACACCCGTCTCGGCTTGGTTGGCGTTGGAGTTATTAACGGTGATGGTGGCACCTACGTTCTTCTTCTCGGGATTGGTGGCTGCTGTATAGAGCGTTACGTCTATGTACTTGCTCGACTCATCTCCGAAGGCGATGTTCAGCTCCTGGCTCTTGTAGTTGGCGTTGGTGGGTTTTACGATCAGGTTGCCCGACTGGTCGGCATTGCTGAAGGTGTAGACGTTGCCCGACTTTGAACCGCTCTTGCCATTGTAGGTTACGTTGGCTGCTACGTTGGTCTGAACGACCAGAATGCGGCTCTGCACTGCCTCTACTTCCTGAACTGGAGTGGGCTGTGGCACTTCGTCGGAATCGCCTTTGTGGCAAGCCGTCAAGGCCATTGCCAGTCCGAATCCAAATGTAAGGATTGCGGCGTTGTTGAAAAACTTTTTCATAATAGTTCGTTGTTTATTTAGTTTACTTATATTTTTCCTCCCACTGATTCAAGGCCTTAAGAATGTCGTAAATGACTTTTGCACTCTATTGGCAATGAGTGATGTGACTTTTATACAAAAGACGGTGCAAATATACTACAAAATTGTGGATTGAGTATATAAGAGGCGTTAATTTTAAAGAAAATTAATACACATTTGACAGCCTTCTCTGGTTTGCTGGTTTTTCGCTTGTAGAAATAATAAATCTCGCAAACGGTGGTTTGCGAGATTCATAGTGGGCGTTGACGGATTCGAACCGCCGACCCTCTGCTTGTAAGGCAGATGCTCTGAACCAACTGAGCTAAACGCCCTTGCTTTTTGTAAGCGGGTGCAAATGTACGAAGTTTGTTTGTAACGGCCAAATATTTTTGCTTTTTTTTGCAAAAAAAAGAGGCAGGCATCGTTGTGTGATGCCTGCCGGAGGAATGTTTTTGGTGTTGTATAACAGCTTACTTGATGGTGACAGTAGCACGACGGTTGTAAGACACAGGGCTCAGGTCGTTGACACCACCGGCGGCAACGCACTCAATCTTGTCGCGGCTTACGCCCATCTTCACGAGCTCGTTGGCTACGGCCTCGGCGCGCTTCTGACTCAGTTTCTTGTTCAGGTTGGCGCTTCCGGTCTTGCTGTCGGCATAGCCCGTAACCACAATCTTCTGACCGTTGCTCTTTGCCATATTGGCCAGCTCCTTCACGTTCTGCAGATCTTTCTTCGATGCAATCTTGCTCTGTGCGATGTTGAAGAATACCGAAACGGGTGCTGCCACCACTTCCTTCACGGTGACGGTCTTTGTCTCGGCCTGTACAGGCTTCTGGTTGGCGAGCTGGTTCTTCAGACGGGCGTTCTCAGCCTGCTCGTCGGCCAGCTGCTGGTTCAGGGCGTCGATCTGGCTCTGCGAGAGGGCCTTCAGGGCTTCTACGTCGGGAGTCTTGCTCCAGTTGCTCTTGCCCAGGTTGAACACAAGGCCCAGCTCGCCGCTGAAGTAGTGGTCGGTCTTGGCGGGTGTGTTGCCATAGTCGGCAGCGTGGGCAAACACCTCATAGTCGGCCAGATTGTAGGCCAGATCGAGCTGGATGCCCACATGCTTGCTGAGGCGGAAGGTGTTATACAGGCCGAAGCTGGTGGTGACGCTGTTCATGTTGGCTGTGAAGTTGCGCAGGTAGCCTGCACCAAGATACGGAGAGATGTTCCACACGCGGTTCTCCTTGTATCCGCAAAACAGGTTGTTCAGGTTGAACAGCACCTGCTCTTGAATATTCATGAATTTGATTTCGCCATTTTCTGCCACATCAGTGGTTGCATTGTGGCCATTAAAGAAATAGGTAGCCTTCGTGCGAAGTCCAAGTCCAGGAGTGAACCATTTGCCAATGGCTACAGATGCACCCAAATCACTGCGATAGTTCTTGAAGGGGCTGTTGGCGAGACGAGGAGTTAATGAGCGCTCGAAAGCCGAATACGAAGCACCATACTGGAAACCGGCCGATACAAACCAATTGCTCCAGAACGAGTTGGTTGCTACGCTGTACTTCATTTCAGGAGTTTCATTCTGGGCCATACCTGCCACAGAAACGCCAGCTAATGCCAGCACCATAATAAACTTCTTCATAATAACTTTTATTTTAAAATTAATATATTTCGAAATGTTCTGCAAAAGTAGATAAAAAAAATTAATCTTCCAACAAATTGCTGCACAAAATGTATTTTTTGCGCTAAATTTGGTTAAATGAGGGCGTTTCGGGGGCTTTGAAAGATGTTTTTTGCTGCAAATTAGCTGAATAGCTGTTCGATGTCTTGTTGTGGCAAAATGGCAAGTATGACATGCCCATCTGGCGTGTAGTTTACATTGGAGCAAGCGAACAGCCGTTCGACGATGTGCTCCATTTCGTCGTTGTCCAGTACCTGCCCTTGTGGTATGGCTGCCTGTCTTGCCAGGCAGAGGGCCAGCGTGGAGCGCAGTTGCTCTACGGTGGAGTTTGCTTGTTCGGCGGCATCTGCCACGATAGCCGACACGATGGCTGTAGGGTTCATGCCCTCCAGTCCGGCAGGAACGCCGGCGATGGCATAGCTGCCACCCCCGAGGCTGTTCAGCTCGAATCCTATAGCAGCCAGTTCGGGCATCAGACGTTCCATGATAGCCGTCGACGATGGCGGCAACTGTAGCATTTCGGGGAAGAGAAGACGCTGGGTACTGCTCTGGTGCTGAGCCTGTCGGGCGAGATATTGCTCATAGCGTATGCGCACGTCGGCCCGGTGTTGGTCTATCACCAGCATGCCCGACCTTACGGCAGTCATGATGTAACGCCCTTTATACTGATAGTGGATTGCCGACTTGTCGGCCAGCATCTGCGCTTCTGGCTGTTTCTGTAGTTCTTCTTCTTCGGGAAAGAGCGGCACTTCGCTATCTGCCGGCAAACGACGGCTCGATGTTTCGTAGAGTTGCTCCCAGTCGGTGGGTGCTTTGCGCTGACTGGTGTTCTTGAAAGGGTTGTAGTTGGGGTTGTAGCTCACCTTAGGCATCTCTACGTGATCGCGCGTCGGGTCGTAGACTGGGATGTCGGGACGCCCTTCGGTATCGAAGTCTATGGCGGGAACCTCGCAGAAACGGCCGATGGCATCTTTTACTGCTGCCATGAGGATCTGCCAGATGCTCTGTTCGTTTTCAAATTTTATCTCCGTCTTCGTGGGGTGTATGTTCACGTCGATGTCGGCAGGGCTTACTTCGAAATAAATGAAGTAGGGCACAGTCATGCCTTCTGGCACCAGCCGTTCGTAGGCCCCGGCTACCGCCTTGTGGAAGTAGGCGTGTTTCATGTAGCGGCCATTGACGAAGAAATAGGTGTGAGCCCCTTTCTTTCGTGCCGCCTCGGGCTTCCCCACAAAGCCGCTGATGCGGCACAGCGCGGTGTCGACCTCGATGGGCAACAGGTCCTGACTGGTTTTCTTTCCGAACACGTCGGCGATGCGCTGTCGAAGCGAGGCCCCTTTGACGTTGAGCAGTTCCTGACCGTTGCTGTGCAGGGTGAAGTTGATGGCGGGATAGACGAGTATGATGCGTTCGAAGGCTGCCAGTATATTGTTTAGCTCAGTGGCATTGGTCTTCAGAAATTTGCGGCGGGCTGGAACGTTGAAGAATAGGTTCTCAACCTTGAAGTTGCAGCCCACAGGGCATGCCACTGGCTCCTGGCTCACCACGTGGGAGCCTTGCAGCGTGAGGCGGGTGCCTATATCGTCGCCTTGCTGCCGTGTGGTCAGTTCCACTTGAGCTACGGCGGCCACCGAGGGCAGTGCCTCGCCGCGGAATCCCATGGTGCGTAGGGCGAAGAGGTCGTCGGCCTTGCGTATCTTCGAGGTGGCATGACGCTCGAAGGCCAGGCGTGCGTCGGTTTCCGACATGCCCTTTCCGTCGTCGATAACCTGTATGAGCGTTCGGCCGGCATCGACCACGACCACCTTGATGGTCTTGGCACCGGCATCGACAGAATTCTCTACCAGTTCCTTGATAACCGATGCAGGCCGCTGAATCACCTCTCCGGCAGCTATCTGGTTGGCTACGGCATCGGGCAGTAATTGTATGATATCGCTCATGTTTTTTTGTTTTTTTTCGGGATTTCGGCGTTTCGGTATCCTGAGTTTTAGTGCGGCTTTGGTGGTTCTCGTTTTCTTGAAACCTTCAGCTCTGTGCCAGGCTTCTTGCCGCGCCAGACGAAGATGTCTTCTTTCGAGAGGGGGCGCACGTAGTCGAACCAGTAGAATCCCTGAAGGAAACGCTTATCGGGTGGAATCTGCGACATGGGATACATCACTCCGTCGCTTTTCGGTGCCCAGATGCGTTGCATCTTCTTGTTTTCCATGAACATGCGCAACAGGGTGGTCTGCATCGAGACCATACCCACGTAGCTGCTGTCGGCCTGGTCTTCAGGATAATATACTACGAGCACATTGTCTTTGGCCCGTGCTTCGTGCATGTTTCCATTTTCGAAAAAAGCGAACATTTCGGTCGACGACACCTGGTTGTAAGCTTCCTTCTCGCGCAGTTTCTCGGTCGAAAAAGCCTGATTAACTATATGCGCATGGTCTATCAACGAGTCTTTCATATATACGCGGATTTCCTCGCCTAACAGCTGCTGGTTTTGGTTCCACAGTATTGGGTCGCGATAGAGCGTCATGCACGAATCCTTCTGGTTGTAGACGAGCGAGTCGCATACGGCCTGAACGTCGATGCGGTATGCGCGTACTTTATTGTAGGCATGCATCACCCGGTATACCGAGTCGGTCTCCTTATGATAGGTAAACACCTTGAATGTATCGGCATGCATGAAGAGCGAGTCGCGTTGCGAGAAATCGATGGCCATGGCACTGTCGGTGCACATGGCATAGCCTGTAGAGTCGTTGTAGAAACCGTAGTTGCCGGTGAGTATGTTGCGGTTGATGGTATCGGTAAACACCATGTTGCGGAAAGCCTCGCTGATGCCTGTCTTCCCGTTGTACCAGAGACTGTCGCCGGTAAGCACGCGTCCCTCGTTGTCGAGTACCGAGCGGTTGAGCAGGATGCCCTCTTCCGTCCGCGTGTTATAGAATCCCAGCTCCGAGTAGATGTGACTTTTGCCGTTTACGATGTCGGAGGGGCCGATGATGTGTGCTTGTTTCGATTGGGTGTCGTAGTAGAGCGAGTCGGTGGTGAGCATGAAGTTTTTGTCGCGCATGGTGACGTCGTAGTAGAACATGGCCATCTTCGTGTCGGCATGATATTCGCCCCAGTCGCTCACGAGCGTGGTGCCCTTGTCCACCATTTTCCCGCCTTCCTGGTAGTAGCCCATGCTGTAGAGGCGGTCGTAGAAGAGCGAGTCGGTATAGAGTGTGGTGGTGCGGTGCTTCAGCACCACGTTTTGCAGAGCCTGCATAATCTGGTCGTTGCCGTCGTAGTAGCCATAGTCGCTGGTAAGCGTGAGCGTGTCGCCCTGGTTCATTCGCACGTTGCCGAAGGCCTCGAACGAATTGCTTTGCTCAAAGAAATTGGCACTGTCGCAGAACAGCTTTGCCCCGTCGTGCTCGAAGGCCACGTTTCCGCGCAGCACCTGTGCGTCGTTATTGCGCCACTGTTCGTAGAACAGCTCGTCGGCATGTATCAGGTATACGCGCTTGTCGTCGGTCTTCTTGGGTTGTGTGCGCCGTGGCCGCGATGGGATAGCGGCCCACACCACCGATGCACATAGCGCACACAGAAGCACCACGATGATGCTTCTGTGTCCCTTGTCATCTATATAATTCTCAATTTTCAATTCTCAATTATCAATTCTCAATTTTCAATTCTTCACCCACCCCTCATATTCGAAGTCGCAGTTGCGGTATTCGTCGTTCACTCTCACGTAGGTGTTCTTTATCTTGTCGGTCACCCATTTGTGCAGGGCTTGTTCGCGCCTTTTGGCCATCACCACCTCCTGCATCACCTGGAAGTCTTCGGCAATGTTGGCCTTATGCCCCTCGATGCGGTTTTTCAGCTTGACGATGGCGCAGACGGTCTTCCCTCGCTCGTTGATCATGGTGAAGGGTCTCGAAATCTGTCCCACTTTCAGGGTGTCGGCCACGCGTGCCACCTCTGGCGGCAGGTCTTTCAGCTGGAAGCGTGATGTCTGTCCGCGTTCCGAGCGGTTGGCCATCAGTCCACGGTTGTTCCGCGTGTCCTTGTCGTCGGAGTAGAAGGTCACGGCGTCTTCAAATGTGAATTCCTGTTTTGCATAGTGCTGTCTGAGAATAGGTGGCACGACACCCTGCCGGATGTTGAAAGCCACCGAGTCGAGCAGGTTCAGCGATGCGTTCACGGCCGAGTCGCTTACCTCTGGCTTGAGCAGGATGTGTCGCACCTTGATCTTGTCGCCTCGTTTGTCGACTAGTTGTATGATATGATAGCCAAATTCCGACTCCACTATTTTCGAGATCTTCTTTGGGTCGGTCAGGTTGAAGGCCACCGAAGCGAAGGCCGGGTCGAGCACGCCCCGTCCGGTATAGTCCATCTCGCCGCCTTGTCTCGCCGAGCCAGGATCTTGGGAATAGAGTCGTGCCAACGTCTGAAAGGTGGTCTCACCACGCGTCACACGGTCGGTGTAGTCGCGCAGACGGTCTTTCACGCGGTTTATTTCCTCGGGGGTCACGCGTGGTGTCTGTGCAATGATTTGTACCTCTACCTCGGTAGGCACGTAGGGTATGCTGTCTTCCGACAATTCCCGGAAATAGCGTCTTACTTCGGTCGGAGTCACCGTTATCTTCTCCACCAACTTCTGTTTCATGCGTTGAATGAGCATCTGGTCGCGCAGGTCGTCGTGCATGGCTTCGCGTATCTGGCTCATGCTCTGCTTGCGGTATTCCTCCAGTTTTTCGCGTGAGCCTACCTGCGACACCATATATTCTATGCGTGCCTCAATCTGCGAGGCAATCTCACTTTCGGTCACTTCGACGCTGTCGATGGCGGCTTGATGCAGAAAAAGCTTTTGCACGGCAATCTGCTCGGGTATGGCACAGTCGGGGTTGCGCTCCCAGCGAGTGCCTTCCATGGCGGCCTGCATGCGCAACATTTCTACGTCGCTTTTCAGTATGGCTTCGTCGCCTACCACCCATACCACTTCGTCGACCACGTTCTGAGCCTTTGCAGAGCTGAGGAAGAGTGAACAATGAATGGATAGCAGTGCCGTCACTGCTATCCACGTCGTTCGCATTTGCCTGTTTTTTATTGTCTCGATTCTCACTTTTCGCTATTCTCTTTTCACTTTCTATTCGTAGCTTCTGTATTGCTGTTGACCGTTTTGAGCACTTCCTCGTTCACGGTGAAGGTATACTTCTTCCTTAGTTCGGCCACCCACAGGCGTTCCAGCTCTTCTTGATAGTCGGCCACCACCAGTCCGCGCACGTCGGTATAGTCTTCAGGTCCTTTCTTCAGAATCTTGCCAAACACGTCGTCGATAGGGTAGTCCTTCAGGTGGGTCACGGTGGTGTCTTTTTGGAACACCATACTGTCTACCAGTGCATTGTCGCCCTTGCTGAAGATTCCTTTTTCCACGCGGATGCGGATGACCGAGTCGGCATTGAACGTGGTACGCAACTTCTCGGCCCACTGGTCGAAGGGCAGGTTTTTCACGCAATCCTTCACGGCCTGGCGGTCGGCCTCGTTTTTCGTGTGGAAGGCCATGCCCTTAAAGCGCGGCTCGTCCCATTTATAGTTCTTCTTGTGCTTTTTAAAGAACTGCTCCAGTCCGGCCTCGTCTTTGGCGGCCTTGTCCCAAACCAGACGGTTGCTGATTTCGTAGAGCAGCAGACCGTCGTGATACTCGCGAATGAGGTTTTTCAGGTCGGAGTCTTGTGCGGCATACTCGTCGGCCTTCTGCTCCATGAGCTGCTGCTTGGTAAGCTTTCCGTCGGAAGCCTTCACCAGCGAGTCGACCTTCTGCTCGGCAATGCGGTCGCGCAGGTTGCGTTGCTCTATGAAGCGCAGAATGGCATCGTGGTGGAACTCGAAAGGCTCAAACTGTTTGCGCTCGTTCATCTTGATGATATGGTAGCCAAAGGGCGACTGCACCACTTGCGACATCTCGCCAGGCTGCAGGGCAAAGGCGGCGTCTTCAAACTCCTTTACCAGCTGTCCGCGCTGCACGAAGGGCAGCTGCCCGCCCTGGCGTGCCGAGCCTGGGTCTTGCGATACCTTGGTTGCCAGTTCAGCAAAGTCGGCACCGTTTTTCAGCGCGTTGTAGATGGAGTCGATGCGTACTTTGGCTGTTTTCTGCTCCTCGTCGGAAGCTTGCTGCCCCAGGCGCAAAAGAATGTGCGACACCTTAATAAGACCGTCGGGTCCTATCTGCTTCTTGGTCATGTCGTAAATGTGATGCGCCTCGGCCTCCACGTCGGCGTCGGTCACCATCAGTGGGCGCACCTGCTGGTCGCGGTATTGCGCAAACTCATCCTTAAACGACTGCAACGTGTCGTATTTGGCATCGAGGGCGGCACATACCTTCAGCTTGTAATTGATGAAGAGGTCTACATATTCCTGTACCGACTTCTTGTCGATCACTCCCTCGGAATTGTTCTTGTTGTAAGAGTATTCAAACTCGGAGCGCTGCACGGGCACGCCGTTCACCGTCATAATGACCGGGTCGATGTCTTGTTGTGGCATGGCCGCAACCCACTGAACCGCTATTGCCATCAGGGCGGTTATAGCTGTCTTTTTCATCTTTTTCTTTAGTCGTTGGGTCTTGAATAGTTTGGTGCCTCGCTCGTGATGGTGATGTCGTGCGGGTGACTTTCCATCACGCCGGCATTGGTGATGCGGGTGAACTTGGCATCGTGCAGCTTCTCTATCGATGCAGCGCCACAGTAACCCATGCCCGAGCGCAGACCGCCTGTGAGCTGATAGATGACCTCCTGCACCGTGCCCTTGTAAGGCACTCGTCCGGCGATGCCCTCGGGCACCAGCTTCTTCACGTCCTTCGTGTCGGCCTGGAAGTAGCGGTCTTTCGAGCCGTGCTCCATGGCTTCGAGCGAACCCATGCCGCGATAGCTCTTAAACTTACGGCCATTATATATTATGGTGTCGCCGGGACTTTCCTCGGTGCCGGCCACCAGCGAGCCTATCATCACGCTCGATCCTCCTGCGGCCAGTGCCTTCACCACATCGCCGCTGTAGCGCAGACCGCCGTCGGCAATCAGGGGCACGTCGGTATCCTTCAGTGCCGAGTAGACATCGTAGACGGCACTCAGCTGGGGCACGCCCACGCCTGCCACCACACGGGTGGTGCAGATGGAACCCGGGCCGATGCCCACCTTCACGGCGTCGGCACCATTCTCCACGAGCATGCGTGCAGCGGTACCCGTGGCAATGTTGCCCACCACGATGTCGATGTTCTTAAACGATGCCTTGGCCTCGCGCAGCTTGTCGATCACGCCCTTCGAGTGGCCGTGGGCTGTGTCTATGACAATGGCGTCGGCCCCTGCCGATACCAGTGCCTGCATGCGGTCGAGCGTGTCTACGGTGACACCCACGCCGGCAGCCACGCGGAGGCGGCCTTTTTCGTCTTTGCACGCCATCGGCTTGTCCTTGGCCTTGGTGATGTCTTTATAGGTAATCAGGCCCACCAGGTGGTTGTCCTTGTCTACCACGGGCAGCTTCTCTATTTTGTTCTCCTGCAGTATCTGTGCGGCAGCTGTGAGGTCGGTCTGCTGGTGAGTGGTCACCAGGTTCTCTTTGGTCATGATTTCCTCTACGGGCCGGTCGAGGCGGCGCTCAAAGCGCAGGTCACGGTTGGTGACGATGCCTACCAGACGGCGCTCGTCGTCTACCACGGGTATGCCGCCGATATGGTACTCGGCCATGATGCTGAGCGCCTGTGCCACCGTGGCTCCCACGGGTATGGTGATAGGGTCGAAGATCATGCCATTTTCGGCACGCTTCACGATGGCTACCTGACGGGCTTGCTCGTCGATGGGCATATTCTTGTGTATGACGCCGATGCCACCCTCGCGTGCGATGGCGATGGCCATCTGGCTCTCGGTCACGGTGTCCATGGCGGCCGTCACAAACGGCACGTTGAGCGTGATGTTGCGCGAGAAGCGCGTTTTCAACTCTACCGTCTTCGGCAGTACTTCAGAATAAGCGGGGATAAGCAGGACGTCGTCGAAAGTAAGGCCGTCCATCACGATTTTGTCTGCAATAAATGATGCCATAATACTGTACCTTTCTTTTTTATTGCGTGCAAAGATACACATTTTTCCGCACCTACGATTCCTGCTGAGGGTTAATTCTTATATAATTAATGAGATTTAACGAACTTTGCACGTTATGCTGATACTTACCAGGAGGCCGGGCTGTCTGTCCCCTGCTTTTGGCGCGGGCATTACAGGTGGAAGGTCCTTTACTGTTTTTCCATGATTTTTGTCAGCCCGTGAAGCGGCACCTCCCAAACTCCCCGCACAATTCAATTCAGCCTGTATCGGTCCAAAAACGAATGTTTATGCAAGCCGGATTTTCGATAATCAAGACAAAGGAAAATCGCGTTTTAGCACGGCGCGACGTCCTGCCATGCGCTTCGGTATTCTCGCCCCGCATGGCTGGTGCTGCAACGGAGCCTTCGTTGCGATGCCGTGGAGGCTCACCGGCGGTGCCGGTGCTGCTTATTCGCCCCGCAGTTCAGCCTCCTTTAGGGTGCAAAACAGCATGAATGACACTGCAAAACAGCATGAATCGTGCTGCAAAACAGCCTGAATGACATCCTAAAACAGCCTGAACTGCGAGGCCGTCTTTTTCATATTATATAATCGCCTGTCTATCAACAATATACAAACATCACTCAGATCTCAAAATTTCGACTCAAGACCGGGATACTTCAGAATTTTTAAATCTGAGCGGTTTTCGCCGTATATTCATGCAAGGCGAGGGCGCATAAAAATACGTACTGTGCGGTTCCTTTTTCTGCTGCTTCCCTTTATTTCTGCTGGACAACATGACGCCTATTTCACCACCTGTTTCCTGCCATTCTCTATATATTCACAAACGTTGTTTCCATCATGTCGTCCTTTCTCCGGCAAAGATACGCATTTTACTCGAAAATGGCAAAAGAAGGTACAAAAAAGGCTTCCCTTGCTGGGAAGCCTTTTTGTGTGATGTGTCGTAAGGCACTGCTGTATTATCTCACTACAATCTTCTTGGTCTTGCCGCTGGCCTGTCGAATGATGTTGACGCCGCGTTGCGGAGCCGTCAGGCGCTTGCCGTCGACGGAATAGAAGCTGTTTTGCTCGTCGGCTGCCGTCGTCTCGCTGATGCCCACGGTCGTGGCGAATGTAGCGTAGGCTGGCACCGACTCGGCGCCATCGGCATAGACGGCCGTGACGGCGATGCGGTGATTGCCTCCCTCAAGGGGCGTATCGATGGTGTAGGAAGCCTCATTGGACGTGCCCACCAACTTCTCGTCTAAGTAGATGTTGAAATGATCGACAGAGCTGATCTTCGCGTATGTGATGTCGTCGAGCTTGATGCCATAGCCCATATACGAGCCTTGGGTGTGGTGTATGGCAAAGTATTTGGCATTTTGTGGCAGCTTGACGTATGCCTGATACCACTCGCTCGATGTTGCATCGGTGAGAGTCTGCAGTCTGATGAAGTGGCTCACGTCCTGGTCGGTCTCGGAATAGAGCACCTCTACTCCCTGCGGACTGTCGACCAGCGAACCGTAGTAGAATTCTATCGCCGTTCCACCTTTCACCAAGGGCGAGATGAGGTAGTCGTCGGCCATCGGGGCGTAGTTGCCGTCGGCGGGATCCATCGATACCAGATACTGCGAGCCGCTCATGGCCGACATGTCGTAGGTGTAGTAGTCGGAGTTGAACACCTCGCCGCTGAACACCTGGAAGGCTTGCGGCTCTCCTACATTCTGAGCCACATATTCAAAGTTCTGCCATGTATAGGTGGGTTTGTTGTCGCCGTCGAAAAGTCTCCAGACGCCAATCTGGCCCTGCTGAGCGCCGGCCTTCACGCCGCCCACGCTCCAGCGCTCATAACCCTCAAAGTCCTCGGTGACCATCTGTGTGGTCTGTTCGAAGTCGAACGACCAGGTCAGGCTCACCGGTCCGCCGTCTTCCGTTGTCTGGGCTACCACGTTGCTGGGGCTGCTGTTGTCCTTGCCGCCTGCCACGGTGATGGTCGTAACGGCCTCGGCACTGTTGTCGGCCTCGGCACCGTCGCCATCGGCCTTGACGGTGGCCACGAGCACCTTCTCAGCCTCTTCCTGGCCCACTTTGTCGTAGGCGTTCACGGTGTTGGCAGCATAGCGGAACTGCACTACTTGTATGTCTTTCGACTTGAGGGGCTTGCTGAACGTCTGGCTCTGCACCTCTACCTCATCTTCTGTGAGCGTCACGGTATAGTTGCTCATGTCCTGCTGTCCCATGTTCATCAGCGTGACGTTGGCCATGGTCACTTCGCCCGACTTTATCTCTGCGGGCACCTCAAAGTCGATGATGGCCAGGTTCTGTGGCAGTGCGTCGAAGACGGTCACATTGTCGAAGAACACATCGTGGAAGTATCCCTCTTCGGCCATCTTATAGGTGATGACGAGTGTGGGCTGTACCCATCCCCACGACTTGATGTCGCTCAGGTCGATGCTGATGTGCTGCATGCCGTCTTGCACTGTCATTTGCTTGGTCTTCTGCTGTCCGTCGGGACCGTTGAGCACCACGGTCATGGCTGTCTCGGGATCTTCGATAATCAGGTCGAAGTCGAAAACGGGTGTGGCGAGCGTGCTGATGTCGACCTTAGCGAAGAAGGCCGAGAGGTTGCCGTTGAAGGCCGAGAAGACATCCCATGTCTTACCTGCGTCGTGGCCGAACTGGTCTTCGATGGGCTGTATGCCGCACACCATGTCGCCACGGTTCAGGTAGTAGGTCCAAGTAGAGTCCAGATGCTCGTCGAGCTGTGCATCGATGAGGTAGGTCTGTTCGCCAGTCTCGATGGCCGGTGCCTGCAGCGGCATGCCCACGACGGTCCTTACATTGTGCAGTCCGGAGTTGATGAGGTTGCCGGCGGCATCTCTGGAGAGGGCCACCACATACATGCCCCAGTTATACTGTCCGCCCTTCTGTGGGTCCACGTTGGTTATCTCCAGCTCGTAGGCCTCGGTCTCGGCATCGGCGGAAATCTGGGTGAAGATGTCGGTGTATCCTGCTGCCAGCGCACGAGAGATGGTGGCAGCCTTGTCGCCGCTATATGCCTGATAGACGATATAGGGCAAGTAGGCCCCGTGCGTACCTTTCAGCTGCTGCTGTTCGGGGAAGCGTATGACGATTTTGTCGGCCGTCTGTATGGTGGTCATGCCGGTGGGTTCGAGCATGGTGTTGTCCCAGCCCACGTAGGCTGTTGCCGAGAAGTTCCTGCCTGTATGCGTCTCGCCGTTGGCGGTGTAGGCGGTCTGCACGGTGAACGTGTAGTCGCCCGACGTGAGGTCCTGGGCGTTGAACAGCAGCTCGGCTCCCTTCTCCTGGTTGGTCCATTGAGTGAGCTCCCGCTCCGTGGTGCCGTTGCTGGCCAGCAGCGTCGCCGTGAGGCGTTCGTCGGCCGCGAGGGCTGTGCCGTCCTGTTTCGTCGTGGGCAGTGTCACCTTGATGTCGGCCCTTCCGTAGTAGACGGTATTGCCGTCTTCGCCAGTGGCCTCAGTGATGCCATAGATGGGTGTCGCCTCTACCGTGCCGGCCATGGGAGCCAGTGGGTCGTTGACGGCGTTCTTCGACTCTTCGATGGTGATGTCGAATACGGCTATCTCCCATTGCGCTGCAGGCGACACGGCGTGCAGACCGATGAAGTAGTTGCCGTCTTCAGGCACGGTGAAGTCGCCTTCCAGCATGCAGTAGTCTACCACCTGCTCGGCGCTCAGTACCTGCACGGTCATGGCTTCTGCCGTCTTGCTGGTGCCTGCCTTCACCTCGAGCCGTTCCACCATGCCCGAAGTGGCAGAGGGGCCGTGCATGTTGGAGCGGAAGTGATATGTCTTGCCGGCTTTCAGCGCGATGCCGGGCAGTACGAGCCAGTCGTCGGCATCGAGGCTTGTGGTGTAGTTGTTGCAGACCACTGCTCCCGACAGCATATTTCCTAATGAATAGTGAGGCTCAACGAAGCCCCATGTTTTCCCGTCGTTGTTTTCGTCGAGCACGAGGAATTCGCTTTGTGCCACGTTATAGAAGTCGTTGGCGATGTCTGCCGTGTAGGGCACGCTCTTGCCTTGGCCTATCAGTATTCCGTCGGTGGTGGCAACCTCGCTGGCCAGTCCTTGTATGGGGTAGCCGGTGGGTGCCGACCACGCCTCTACGGCAAACGACAGCTCGGTCAGTCCTGCCTGCAGCTCGCTGCCCTGTATGGTGTAGGTGAGCTGGTTGACGTTTTCGGGCAAGGGCCTTCCGCCATGAATGTTGCTGGTGCGTATGCCGTCGGCCATTCGCCACACGAAGTAGTTTACGGTGCCGATGCTGCCGCCCTTCACGCCGGCGTTGTCGCCCTTGGTGGGGGCTTCCCAGCTGATGGTGACGGTATTGCTGGCCTGGTCGTATTGCATGGCTACGTTCTTCGGAGCCTCGGGTATGCCGTAGCCCACCCATGCTGTGGCAGAGGCGGCGAGGCTCTCCTCGTCATAAGGCCCATTGGCAACGGTCACCTTGATGGTGTTCTCGGCATTGTTCTTCACGTTGTTGGCACTGATGCTGAAGTTCACCGTTTCGCCAGGCGTGGCCTGATGGTTGGCCACGAGTTCCTCAACGCCGTTCACATAGAGATGATAGTAGAGTGTGGCATCGGCAGCGAGCGTTTTCCCGTCGAAACTCTTCGTGGGAGCGGTAAACGAGCCAGATCCGGTCGTCTGCAGAGGGGCGAAGGTGGCAGTGAGGTCGGTTACGCTTTCCGGCGTGTCGTCTTTCTTCTGCTGTGGTGCAATGACCATGCCGGCGCACTCCACGTCGCCCTGGAAGTCGACGAGCACGGTAGCCTTGCCCGTGGCGAGGTCTACCTTGCACAGTTCTGTCCAGTATACCGAGGCGTGCTCGGCCATCCAGTAGAAGGTGTCGTCTCGTGGGTCTATTTCGCCGGCCTGCAGCCAGAAGTGGCCCTCATAGTCTACGATGTCGTCTATGCCCGTGTGGCCCACCAGTATCTCCTCGCTCGTGCTGCGGTCTATCTGGTACAGGTTACCGTCTTTGGCCACGCCATAGAGGCGGCCGTCGCTGGTGACGCCCATTGCCACCATGTGTTTCTTGGCCGGCTTTCCGAAGCTGGTGGTGGTGAGCCCGTCGTCGTCGAAGGTGGCATAGCGCAGCGACAGGTTGCCCTGTCCGTCGATGCCCCAGAACTCGCCCACCACGGTGGTGGTTCCGTCGGCGTTGTACTGTGTGCCTACCTCCAGTGCCATCGATGTCATGTATCGCAGGCTGATGACGTTGTTCAGCGTCCAGTCGTCCATGTTGTATTCCAGCACGGTAGCCAAGTTGCTGCGGCTCACCGTGGTGCCCTGCTCATAGAACACGCCGCGGTATTTGCCGTTGAACACATATCCGCCGCCGTTGAAGCCCTCATGCTCCATTCCCTCGAAGTCGGGTACGAGACAGGTCAGCTCGCCCGTCTCCACGTCGATGGCATAGATGCCACCCTCCTTGGTTTCGTCGAGCGAGTTGTATATCACGTTGACGATGAGGTGCTTGTGGTTATTGTTTGGCAGCAGCGAGCCTTCTGTGTTCTTGGCCAGTCTCTGTGCCCTGGCCTTCTGTAGCTTTTCCGGTGTGATGTGTATGGGTTCTTTCTCTTGCTGCAGCAGGTTGTTCAAACTTGCCCTGTGCTCCTTGAGGGGGGCGGGTGTGGCAGCCTGTCCGTTGTGGCGTCGGCTGCGTATCTTCACCATGTCGAGCAAGTCGTAGTTGGCTTTTTGTTCAGTGGCAGCAGCGGCTTTTGTAGTCGCATACGACACTTGTGGTGCCGTGGGGTCGATGGTCATTAGCTCTTTCTGTGCCAATGCCGTTGTGGCAGTGGTCAGCCACAGGGCAAAAGTGAGCCCTAAGCAGGTTATCTTCTTCATATCTGTAATCGTTTGGTCGGGTGATGGGTGCTATTTCACAAAAACCTTTCTCACGGAACCATCGTCCATCTTTACGATGTTGATGCCGCGCTGCGGTGCCTTCAGTGTTTTTCCGTCGAGCGAATAGCTGGCCACGACGTTGGCCTTTCGCTGGCTGTCTACGGTGAGAATGGCGCTCTGCTCCTCTTCAGTGAGCACCCGGCTCTTGGCAGCATTGGCTATGCGGCCCTTGTCGTCTATGAGCAGTGCCACCACATAGATGGTGCCCTTCTTGCAGGCGTTGCGCAAGGTGGCCTTGGTGGGCATGTTGAGCGTGTAGCTCGTTTCGCGAGGCTCGTTGGCCTTCAGGGTGCCCAGTCCTTCCACCATGTTGTTGATGCCGACGTAGCTGCTCGAGATGGCCACGTCGTTGAACACATAGCCCACGATGTTGTTCTGTCCATATTTTCCACCGCTGCAGAACTGTCTCAGGTCTTCAGGATTCTGGCTTGGCTGCTGGTTGGCATAGTAGTTCGTCTGTACCCATGCCGTGGTGCTGCCGCTCAGTCCGTCGGCCACGAGCACAAATGCCACCGAGTGGCCCGTGAGGTCGGTCAGCGAGGTGATGGTAGCCTTGGCATTGACTTCCGTCTCAGCTTCGTTGATGACACCGGTCACGCTCACCTCAGCGCTGGCAGGCAGAGCCATCTCCTTGCGGACGTCATTGCAGATGTCGCCGGAAAGTCCTGTGTAGGGATCCATGGTCTCGCCACGGTTGATGGAGCATGAAGGTGCGCTGGTGAATCCCAGGCTGGCATAGTTGGCTATGTACATCGCATCGTTGGAGTTGTACTGATGTATGCCGATGCCAATGAACCGGTCGGCGAATGTCTGGCGCAGCTTCTCCATTCCCACCAGTCCTCGTGGGCAATAGCCACAACCCGTTCCTGTGAACTCTTCAACCACCACGTTTCTCGGTATGAAATGCTCGAGCGTAGATAGCGTGATGTCAGTGCTCTTTTCAGTTGCCTGGTTGTCGTTTCCGTTTATTTTTGTAATCGTAATCGTCTTGGTGCTGGTCGAAACCGTATTGTCGCCCATCACGCTGATAGTTGCAGAGCCTTTGCTGTAGGCCGGCAGCGGCTGGCTCAGGGTGATGGTCTGCTCTTCGCTGGTGTTGCCATCGGTGGTGATGGTGTAGCTCAGGTTGTCTACGGCAACCCGCCCGTTGTTGGTCAGCGCTATCTCCACGTCGGCAGTCTGTCCCATCTGTGCGTAGTACAGAGCGGCTGTTGGTGTGGGCGATACGGAATAGGCAGGGAAAGAACCTTCGAGCAGCACCTTCAAACTCAGCACGCCGAAGCCCTGTCCGTTCATGTCGCTCCACTGTTTCACCGTATTGTCTGTGCGCAATATCAAGCCGTTGGGCGCGTCGGTTCCCGTTGTCAGCACCGGTCCGCGGTCGGATGTGCCTGTCACGTTGGTGATGGTGAAGGAGTAGCCCACATAGGCACCCCCTTCGGGAATAGCCAGTGGCGCCGGCAGGGCCACGTCGGTAGCGTCGCTCAGTTGGTCGTTGGCCACGTTGCTGATCCACAGCGTGTTGCTTTCCGTCGGGTCTGCATCGGGCAGTGCCGAGGCTATCCACACCTTCACGTCGGTGGCGCTGGGAGCGGTGAGTGCAAAGCGCACGGCGCTGATCGATTTGCCTCCGGCCACGTCGTGGTTGCCTGGCAGGAAAATGGCACAGTGGTATGTGTCGGCAGCGCGGACTCCAATGCCTGTCACGCCGGTGGCGTTGCCCATATAACCCCACCACAGCTGGTTCTCACCGGCAGTGATGGCAGCATGCAGGGTGCTGGTGCACGCAAGTGCGAGAATGGTGATAAGCGTAAAAATCCTTTTCATTCTTCTTCTGATTACCTTAAAAAGTTAGTGGCTATTTTTGTGTTAATATCTCAGTAGCGATGTTTGCTTTCCGTTAGCTCTTTTAATTAGCCATCTCGCTGATGAACTTGATGCGTACCAGCCGTATCTGGTCCTCGTCGATGTCGTTGCCAAACTCTTTGAAGGCAGCCTGTAGGTCGTCTTTCTCCTGTTCGCGGAAGAATTCGTAGATGTCGGCCACGTCGTCCGGGTCCATGATCTCGTTGAGGAAATAGTCTATGTTCACCTTGTTGCCACTGTAGATGACGATGCCTTCGAGTTCGTCGAGCAGCTCCGAGAAGTCCAGTCCCAGGGCGTTGGCCACCTCGTCGAGGTCTATGCGGCGGTCTATGTTCTGCAGAATCTTCAGCTTGCGCATCGAGTCCTTGGCCTTGGTTCTTATGCGCATGTCGGCCTGCCGTTCTATGTCGTTTTCCTCGCAGTAGCGCTTTATCAGGTTTACGAATTCTTTTGCGTATGGCTGTCGTGTCTTTCCGTCGCCCACGCCCTGTATGCCTTTCAGCTCTTCGAGCGTCACGGGGTATTCCGTGGCCATCTGCTCCAGGCTCACGTCTTGGAAGATGACGTAGGCCGGTCTTTCCAGTTTGCGCGACCATTTCTTCCGCAGGTCGTGGAGCATGGCCGATAGGGTGGGGTCGAGGGCACTGGTGCCGCCTTCGGGCGTGGGTTCCTCATCCTCATTGAACTCGTTGTCTTCCACCACCATGAACGATTGCGGATTCTTGATAAACTTCTTTCCGGCAGGTGTAAGCTTCAGCAGGCCGTAGTTTTCTACTTCTTTTTTCAGGTAGCCGGCGATGAGGGCCTGGCGTATCACGGGGTTCCATATCTTCGGGTTCTCGTCTTCCCCTATGCCGAAGTCTTCCAGGTCTTGATGCTTGTGCGAGATAATCTCTTCGGTGTCGCGCCCCGTGATGAAGTCGATGATGTGGTCGGCACGGAAGTTCTCTTTCAGCTCCTGCACGGCCTTGAGCACGATGAGCAACTGTTGTTGCGCCTCGATTTTTGTCTTGGGGTGCAGGCAGTTGTCGCAGTTGTGGCAGTTGTCTTTGTCGTAGGTCTCGCCGAAGTAGTGCAACAGCATCTTGCGCCGGCACACCGATGTCTCGGCGTAAGCGGCCGTCTCTTGCAGCAGCTGCCGGCCTATGTCCTGTTCGGCCACGGGCTTTCCTTCCATGAACTTGTCGAGCTTCTGCAGGTCCTTATAGCTGTAGAAAGCCACGCACAGGCCCTCGCCGCCATCGCGTCCGGCCCGTCCCGTTTCCTGGTAGTAGCCTTCGAGGCTCTTGGGAATGTCGTAGTGAATGACGAAGCGCACGTCGGGCTTGTCGATGCCCATGCCAAAGGCGATGGTGGCCACGATGACGTCTATTTTCTCCATGAGGAAGTCGTCTTGCGTCTGCGAGCGTGTACTGCTGTCGAGGCCGGCGTGGTAGGCGGCCGCCTTGATGTCGTTGGCACGCAGCACCTCGGCCAGGTCTTCCACTTTCTTGCGCGAGAGACAGTAGATGATGCCGCTTTTGCCCGAATGCTGCTTGATGAAGCGCACGATGTCCTTGTCGATATCCTTGGTCTTTTGCCGCACTTCGTAGTACAGGTTGGGGCGGTTGAACGACGACTTGAACTCCTTGGCCTCGAGAATGCCCAGATTTTTCTTTATGTCGGTGCGCACCTTGTCGGTGGCCGTGGCGGTGAGGGCTATGATGGGTGCCTTGCCTATCTCATTGATGATGGGGCGTATGCGCCGGTATTCTGGCCGGAAGTCGTGTCCCCACTCCGAGATGCAGTGTGCCTCGTCGATGGCATAGAACGAAATCTTGACCGACTTGAGAAACTCTACGTTCTCGTCTTTGGTGAGCGACTCGGGAGCCACGTAGAGCAGCTTCGTGCGCCCTTCGCGTATGTCCTTCTTCACTTGGTCGATGGCTCCTTTGTTCAGCGACGAGTTCAGATAGTGGGCCATGCCCTCGTGCTCGCTTAGGTGGGTGATGAAGTCTACCTGGTTCTTCATCAGTGCGATGAGCGGCGAAATGACGATGGCCACCCCCTCCATGAGCAGCGACGGCAACTGGTAGCACAGCGACTTCCCACCCCCCGTCGGCATGAGCACGAAGGAGTCGTTGCCTTCAAGCACGTTTTGTATAATGGCTTCCTGGTCGCCCTTGAAGGTGTCGAAGCCGAAGTATCTCTTCAGTTCCTTGGTCAGATTCGTTTTCTTAGTCATAGGCTGTTTCTTTTATTGCAGGTGCGACTTGTCTATCTGTTCCTGCGCGTATTCGGCTGTGATTTCGAATGATTTCTTATTGCTCGATGGTGCCTCGAACATGGCATCCATCATGATGCTCTCCACGATGGAGCGTAGTCCGCGTGCGCCCAGCTTGTATTCCACGGCTTTGTCTACAATCAGGTTGAGTGCCTCTTCGGTGAAGTTAAGCTTGATGCCGTCCATCTGGAACAGTTTCTCATATTGCTTCACGATCGAGTTCTTCGGCTCGACGAGAATGCGCCGCAAGGCATCGCGGTCCAGTGGGTTCAGGTAGGTGAGCACAGGCAGGCGGCCTATGATTTCGGGTATGAGGCCGAATGACTTCAGGTCTTGCGGCAGCACATACTTCATGAGGTCGTTCTTGTCTATCTTCCGCACGTTCTGCACCGAGTTGTAGCCCACGGTATGGGTGTTCATGCGCTGGGCAATCTTACGCTCTATGCCGTCGAAGGCGCCGCCACATATAAATAATATGTTACGTGTGTCTACGTGTATGTACTCCTGGTCGGGGTGTTTGCGTCCGCCCTGTGGCGGCACGTTCACCATTGTTCCCTCGAGCAGTTTGAGCAGTCCCTGCTGTACGCCCTCTCCGCTCACGTCGCGGGTAATCGACGGGTTGTCGCTCTTGCGGGCAATCTTGTCTATCTCGTCGATGAACACGATGCCCCGTTCGGCTGCCTCTACCTTGTAGTCGGCCACCTGCAGCAGTCGCGATAGGATGCTCTCCACGTCTTCGCCCACATAGCCAGCCTCGGTAAACACCGTAGCGTCGACGATGGTGAAGGGCACGTCGAGCAGCTTGGCTATGGTGCGGGCCAGCAGGGTCTTGCCCGTGCCGGTAGAGCCTACCATGATGATGTTGCTCTTCTCTATCTCCACCCCATTCTCGTCGGCGGGCTGCTGCAGCCGCTTGTAGTGGTTGTAGACGGCCACCGACAGAAAGCGCTTGGCCTCGTCCTGCCCGATGACATACTGGTCCAGGTATTCCTTTATCTCGCGTGGCTTGGGCACGTTGCGCTTCTCGAAGCGCCCGCCCGCCGGGCTGTCCTGCTTGTCGATGCCAGACTCTTGTACTATTTTATATGCCTGCTTGGCGCAGTCTTCACATATATATCCGTTCACGCCTGTGATGAGCAACTTCACCTCACGGTCGTTGCGCCCACAGAAATTACATACTTTCTTACTCATTTTAATTTATTTCAACTCTTGTCTCTCCTCGCTCCTCGCTCAACACTCGACGTACCTCGCTCACTTCCTCACGAGCACCTGGTCTATCATTCCGTATTCGCGTGCCTCTTCGGCCGTCATCCAGTAGTTGCGGTCGGAGTCGTTCCACACCTTGTCGTAGTCGGTGTGCGAGTGCTCGGCAATGATGGTGTAGAGCTCTTTCTTCAGTTTCTGAATCTCGCGAGCCTCAATCTCGATGTCGCTCGCCTGGCCTTGCACGCCGCCCAGGGGCTGATGAATCATCACGCGGCTGTGTGTGAGTGCCGAGCGCTTGCCCTCGGCGCCAGCCACGAGCAGCACGGCAGCCATCGAGGCGGCCATGCCGGTGCAGATGGTGGCCACGTCGCTCGATACGAACTGCATGGTGTCGTAGATGCCCAGTCCGGCATAGACGCTGCCGCCGGGCGAGTTGATGTAGATAGAGATGTCTTTGCCCGGGTCTACCGAGTCGAGGTAGAGCAGCTGGGCCTGCAGGGTGTTGGCGGTGTAGTCGTTTACCTCGGTGCCCAGGAAGATGATGCGGTCCATCATCAGTCGGCTGAACACGTCCATCTGTGTCACGTTCAGCTGGCGTTCCTCCAGAATATAGGGGTTCATGTACTGTGCGGCCACGCGGCTCTGCAGCCGTGTCACGTCGTCGAGCACCTGGCCGTTCATGCCAAGGTGCTGGGTTGCATATTTTCTGAAATCGTTCATAATCAGTGATTTACCTTTCTGTTTTATGATTGGGGAAAAAGGTTATCGGCTCTTTCCCCACTTTAGTAGATACAAAGTTAAGAAAAAAAGTCGATAACCCTTGCTATTTTAAGATTTTTTTTGGTAAAAATCATTCCTTATGTCCTTTTTCGGGTGCGGGGCGGGCTGACAGCCCTGTCAACAGACGAAAGAGGCGGCCGCCGTGGGCAGGGGCGGCCGCAGGGTCAGAAGCTTACGATTACTTCTTTCTTGGCTATCTTTGCCGTGGTGGGTGTTCCCTTGATGATGATGCGCTTCTGTGCGAGCTCGCTGTCGGAGAGCGTGTCGTCTTCATAGCCGTTGTCGCATGCCCAGCTCTTGCTCACCCTGGCGGTGAAGGAGCCACCGCTGACGATGATGCCCGTGTCGCTCTTCACGGCCTTGGGCTTGCCCTGGTCGTTTCCGCCAGTGGTCTGTGCGACGAAGGTGCCTCCGCTCACCACGATGTCCTGCGAGCAGTTGATGCCTTTTCCGCCATCGCCCGAGCTTGTCATGGTGAGCGCGCCTCCTGTCATGGTGAAGGGGTAGTCGCAGCGTATGCAGGCCGCCGAGGTGGTGTCGGGCTGTCCGTCCACGGTCTCTATCTTGCAGCCGCCCGAGGTGGTGATGGTGGTGGTGCCGCCGCTTACCACGACCACCGAGTCGCAGCGTATGCCGCGCCCGCCTGTTGCGGTGGTGCTGATGCTGAGCGTGCCGCCGTTTATCCACAGGCCGTCGTTCACCTTGATGCCGCTGCCGGTGGTGGTGGCGGCGGTGAGGGTGGCCTCGTCGAACACGATGTAGTCGTCGCAGGCAATGGCGTGCTTGCAGTTGCCGTTCACGGCGAGCTCGCCGGTTCCCGAGAAGATGATCTGCCCCTCGCTGAAGAGGGTGCCCTTCTGGTCGTAGCTCTGCTCGGTATAGGCGGTGCCGTCGCTGAGTCTGTTGGTGGTGCCGGCAGCCACCTCTACATAAAGCGACTTGCCACACTGGTTGTTGATGGCCGGACCGGCGGGGTTGGTGATGCTCACGCCGTTGAGGCGCAGGCCGTATTTCCGTTGCCGGTAGACGAGCAGCGAGCCGTCGGTGGTAGAGCCGCTGAGCACGAGCAGCAGCGAGTCGGCGTTGCTGCCGGTGTTGATGGTCACGTGGGCGCCGCTGATGGTCACCTCGGCATTGTCGGTCCCCGTCACGGTGGCGCTTGTGCCGTTATAGGTTATGTAGATGGTGCTCACCGAGGTGGCGGTGCCGTTGATATAGGCGCTGAAGTCGGTGTCGTCGTTTTCGCAGGCGCTGAAGAGGCTGGCGACGAAGGCCAACAGGGAAAGCGAAAAAAATAGCTTCTTCATGTTGATGATGTATTGTTAGAACTTAAACTTATAGCCAATGCCCAGGTAGTGCATGTCGGGGTCGTAGTCTTCATCGTCTACGTTCTTCATGTTCTGGAAGCGGTAGAAGGCGCCGATGGAGTGCTGCTTGTTGAGCTTGTAGTCGGCCCCCACGGTGTAGCGCACCTTCTCGATGGCCCACGAGTGGTAGAACTCTGCGCTGGCGTAGGGTTCTATCTTGGCGCGCTTCTTGTCGTAAGACACTTCTATGCGCGAGCGCAACTGGTTCTTGCCCTTTCCCGCCCGGGTGTAGTCGTCTTCCCACTGTGCTTCGTCGAAGTCCCAGCGGTCGGTGCTTGTTTCCGGACGGTAGCTGTACTGCCATCGTTCGCGCAGCGAGACCTTGATATTGTTCTGAAACTTATACGCTCCCGTGAGCGCAATGTTGAAGCGGTGCTTCACGCCGTAGTAGCTGGGGCGCCAGTGGTTGTAGGCCCCCGATGCCTTGTAGCTTATCTTCTCGCGGTTGTTGTAGTCGAGCAGGTCGTATCCTGCGCTGGCCTTGAGCCACTTTGTGAGCTTATACGATGCCCCGACGCCGAACTTCCAGCGGTCCATGGTCTTGAAGTTGTTTCGGGTGCGCATCTCGGCCTCCAGGCCGATGCTGAGCTGCTTGTTGATTTTCTTCTCAGCCTCGGCACCCACGATGAGTCCACCCTCGCTCTGGGCGGTGGCCAGCGTGCAGTGGAGGGCGAGGAGGAAGGCCAGCGCGCTGCGCAGGCCTTTCCAGCATTTGTCAGAGGTTTGCATAGTCGGTGTTTTTAATCTTTATCTTGTTGTCTATCTCGCCCAGGTTCTCCCCTTCGTAGATGACGCGCAGCATGACCATGTCGCGCAGGAAGTCGACGGCTCCCACCTTCACGTCGAGCACCTTGATGCCCAGGCGGTTCTCGATGTCAGCCACGAGCTCGGCGCGTCGTTCGGGCTTGGCCAGCTCTATGCGGTCGTACTGTATGAGCTTGGTGGCCTCGATCTTGATGACATGCTCGAACACGATGATGGCCAGCACCACGATGATGTCGATGACGACAAGTTCGGCCAGCGGGGTGCCCACGAGCTCGCCATCGTCGTCGACGCCCATCGAGTCGGCCATGGCATGCACCACCGAGAGGCACACCACCACGAAGAGGTAGGTCATCTCGCGCACGGGCATCGAGTCGGTGCGGTAGCGCATGATCGAGAAGATGCCGAAGAGGCCCAGGCCCACGCCCATGGTGGCCTTGCCGCGCTCCATGCCCATCATCAGGTAGACGAGGAAGAAGATGGTCACCGAGATGATGACGAAGGTGAAGTAGAAGTCGCGCCGCTTGCTCTTGCGGAAATAAAGAAACTGAACGATGCCCCAGTTTACCAGGAGGCAGAGTGCGAATCGCACCAGGGTGTCGGCAAAGCCGACGGAAAAAAGTTCTTGCATAGCTGTTTTTTTTATTTTATTTTTTTTCGTGATTCCGTGATGACGGGATTCCGGTATTCCGGGATTTCGGTATTCCGCTGGCGGTCTCCCGCTGGCGGCGTTATCTCCCTACCAGCTTCTCCACCTCGATGAGTTTCCGCTTGAAGCGGTTCACGGGCAGGTGCTGCCAGCCGGTGAGGGCCGAACCCATGCAGTATTTCGAGAAGCCGTGGGGCTGAATGCGTAGCTGGCGCAGCATCTCGAGCACAGGCGAATAGACCAGACCGTCGCGCTTCAGCTCGATGATCACCAGGTCGTCCATGTCCTTGTCCTGCCCGTTGACCATGTTGTGGAAGCGCAGCGCGGAGTCGATGGTGAGACGCTCCGTCTTGCCCTTGTTTACGAGCGTGATACGCGAGAAGTGGTTGTTCAGTGCGGGCACCAGCGTGTCTACGCCGTAGCGCAGGTGCTTGGCCAGGAAGAGCCGCTTCTCTTCATCGGCGAGGTCCATGTCTGTCACCTCGATGCGCTTCTTCTTCGTGCGACCGTGGTTGTTCTTCGTCTTCACCTCCATGAACTGCAGGCCAGAGACGCAGTAGGTGCGGAAGCGTATCTTCTGCCGGTTGGTGTGGCCGTGCTGATGGGTGGCATACATGTCGAACTGCGTGGTGTCGAAGTAGGTGGTGTCGTAGTCCAGGTTGCGCCCGCCGTCGATGTCCTGCACGTAGTAGTCGTGCTGTGCCATCTCGAGCAGCCTGGCCAGGTGGTCGAGGTTGGTCACAAACTTGGTGTCGGTGCGGTTCATCAGCTTCACGCTGCTCATCTGTTCGAGGGTGATGGGTGCCAGCGTCTTTAGCAGTTCGTCGATTCGTGTCATGTCTTTTAGATTTATGCGGTCGTTTTCTTTCGGCTACAAAATTACAAAAAAAAACGCAACGGGCTTCAAAAATTCAGCAAATGCCCGCTTTTTTCTTACGAAAAGTGCTTTTTTGGCCAGAAAAGCAAACAAAACCACAAAAGACGGCATTCCGCCTTTTGTGGTTTTGCGTATGTGGGGGGATGTCGCCTTGGGCTTATCCTTCCTGTCCTCCCTGCATGAGCTTGTTGAACTCGTCGAGCGTCACCTCCTTCGTTTCGAGCGTCACCACTTTCTTCAGTGCCTCGGTGAGCTTCATGTCGACGGCGCGGTCAATAAACTGATCCACGTTCTCGCGCTTCTTCAGCTGCTCGTTCACGTAGTTCTCGAGCACGTCGTCGGGCACGTTGCTCATGCCGTACTGGGCAAACTGCAAGCGTATGCCGTCGCGGGCCACCTGCTTCACGTCGTCGTCGTCGATCTTCACCTCGTTGACCTCTACGAGCTGCTCCTTGATGAGGTGCCACTTCAGCTGTTTGATGCTGGCGTCGAAGTTCTTCTCCACATATTCCTCGCCCTTATCCTTGTTGTTGTTCAGCATCACGCGCTTGAGCAGTGCCTCGGGGAAGGTGAGCTCGCCCACCTTCTCTTCCATATACTTGCGCACGTCCTGCAGGAAGCGGTAGTCGCTGTTGCTCACGAGCTGCTCCTTCATGCCCTCGGCAATCTTCTGGCGGAAGTCGGCCTCGTCCTTCACCTCGCCCTCGCCATATACACGGTCGAAGAGCTCCTGGTCTACCACATGAGGCTCGAAGTGGCGAATCTCGGTTATCTGGAAGCTGAAGTCGCTCGTCAGGTCGGCCACCTTCTCCTTGTCTACCTTCAGCAGGGCAGCCACCTCGGCATCGTTGCCGGGATAGGCCTTCTTGGGGTTGAAGATGATGATGTCGCCGGGCTTGGCACCCTCGAACTTCTTCTTCTCGTCGTCGTCCTTCACGTAGCTGGGCATCACCATGCCGCCTTCGGTCTCTATGCCGCCTTCGAGGGTGTTGCCCTCGGCATCGAGCTGGCGCAGGTCGCCCTTCAGGGTGTCGTTGCCGCTCCACTCTTCGGCGCTCACAAACTGTCCGGCCTGTTGTGCGAACATCTGCACCTGGTCGTCTACCAGCTTGTCGTCGACCGCTATCTTATAGAAGTCTATATGGTCGTCGGCACTCAGCTCAGCCTTGAACTCTGGAGCCACGGCAATGTCGAACACGAAGGTGAAGGGCCCGTCGCTGGCCAGGTCCTGTGGCTGCTGCTTCTCTTCGTTGGGCAGAGGCTCGCCCAGCATGCGGATCTTATTCTCACGCACATACTCATAGATTTTCTCGCCCAGCAGGCGGTTCACCTCCTCTACTTTCACGGCTGTGCCATACTGCTTCTTCACGAGGCCCATGGGCACCATACCGGGGCGGAAGCCAGGCATCTGCACCTTGCGGCGATATTCGTTCAGCTGCTTCTTTACTTTCTCCTCATAGTCTGCCTTCTCTACGGTAACGGTCATCAAGCCATTGATGTGGTCGGCACTTTCAAACTGAATGTTCATTGTTTTATATCTTATTTATTTTATATTAATCTCGCTGTTTTACGTATTTGGGGTGCAAAATTACTGATAAAAGCCGTAAATCATGCACGATTATGTTTTTTTAACTTCTTCGCTTGTCTGTAGTTGCGCTATTTGTCCTGGGCTGGCCGAAGGTGCGCTTTATATTCTGCCAGATCTCGATGCTGTTGATGATGTTCTGCCAGAGTATGTAGCAACCGGGGCCTACGCTCGACAAGGGGTGCAGATAGGCTGCCGAGAGCCAGATGGCGAAGACGGTGTTCTTCTGTCCCAGTGCCTGCCCCGCCTCCTGGGCATGGCCCGAGGAGCGTCCGGCCCGGCGCCCGGCCACAAACTGCAGCACGCACACCACGAGGCTCAACACGGCGATGGCGCCCAGCAGCCATACCGATGCCTGTGCGTGCACGATGTTGCGCACGGTGGTGCCCGTGACGATCATCAGCGAGCAGGCCCACAGGTAGAAGCTCAGGTCTTTCGTGCCGACGATGCGCCGGTGCAGGCCCTTCATGTGGTGCTTCACCACGTAGGCCAGCAGCATGGGCACGATGAGCACCAGCACCACCTCGTGCAGTATCTTGAGGAAGGCGGCAAGAAACGACACGTGGGCCGACGGCTCGATGAGCGGGAAGCACACTGGCACGAGCAGCGCGGTGAGAAAGTTGGAGAGGAAGGTGAAGGTGGTCATCTGCTCGAGCGAGCCGCCCAGCTTCTGGGTGACCACGGCGGCGGCAGTGGCACAGGGCGAGACCACGCACATGAGCGTGGCCTCGAGCAGCACTGCCGCCGTGGGCGACAGATGCCAAGAGCCGCAGGCGGGGTGCTGCCCGGCGAAGGGCACGATGAGCAGGGCGATGAGCAGCAGTTGCAGCACCGTCACCCTCAGATGCCACGCCACGGGACGGAGCTTCTCGAAGTCTACCTTGCAGAACGTGACAAAAAGCACCAGGAACATGAACCACGGCAGCATCGTGGCCATGATGGGGGCAAAAAAACGGGAGGCGCCGGTGAGCTGGGGCGTAAAGGCAAACAGCAGGTAGGTCAGCGTGCCTAAGCCCATCGCCGAGGGCAGCGTCCAGTCTTTCAGCAGTCTTATGCAGTTCATGGGGCAATCAGAAACAGTGGCAGCCTACGACTCGCGAAGCCATAATGCCATGAATTTGTCGTAGACCTCGTAAACGCCTTGGTTGTGGGTCAGCAGCTGCCTCTCCATGAGTGCCTGGGCCGATTTCTGCACGCTGCTGGCAGAAGAGAGGTTATGTCGTTTCACAAAAGGCGCCCCCGTGATCTGTCTGGCCTTTCCTTCACGGCTCACGGCAACGAGCAAGTCGCGCTGTCGGGCCGTCAGCTGATAGAGCAGGTCTTTATAAGCATCTTCGTTCTGGCCGACAATCTGTCTCACGGCTTTTTCTTCGTCGCCTGCGGCAACATCGTCATTTGTCGCAAACAGTTGGTTGAGCACTTTCTGCAGATACCAGGTCGTGCCGTCGAACCGCTCGTAGATGGCACTCACCACACCGTCGGCTATGGTCTTGCCGGCCTTCTCAAAATGCTGCTTGGCAAACATTTCATATTCCGGCAGAGCCACGGCCTTCAGGAACATGAGTGATACGCTCTGGTAGAAAGGCCTTGCCGGCGATGAGAACATCTCGCTCATCATGCTCTTCTGTGAGCCGGAGAATACGAACACGGCATTCCGGCAGTCCTGTACGTAGGTGCGCATCAGTTCCTCCACATTCCGTTCCGGATAGTCGGCGATGGCCTGAAATTCGTCGATGGCGACGATGCATCTCCTGTCGGCCGCTTTCATGTAGTTGAAAATCTCTTCCAGCGTGAAGCTGGGCGATTTTATGTCGCCTATGCTCAGATTCCAGCTGGCATTGCCCTGCCCGTCGAAGGATATGCCGGTGCGCAGCGACGTTACAAAACGCAGGAAGCCATCCACGGCCGACTGCCCGCGAGGCTTCAGGCGGTTCACGATGCCATGCCCCATGCGGTAGACCATGTCCTGCAGATTCTTCGTGGCGTAGATGTCGATGAGGAAGGTATAGTACTGCTCTTGAATTTCTTTTCGTGCAAAACAGTGATGAATCAGGCCTGTCTTCCCCATACGGCGAGGGGATATCAGGGCCACATGATTGCCATTGGTGAGCATGGTGGTCAATTCTTGCGTCTCTCTCTTGCGGTCGCAGAAATAATCGGCCGACTCGTAGCCGTAGGTGATGAAGGGGTTCGAAACCATAAAGTATCCTTTTGCGTGCAAAAGTACATTATTATTTTGAATCGCCAAAAGAATTATCCAAAAAAGATTATCCGATTTGGATATTTTCTTGATTCGGCATCTGGCCGGAGCAGAAAGAGGCACTAAAATATGTATGAGTAATTATGGACAATTACGGGAATTCGTTTCTCTTGGAAAGAAATGAGCTGCATGAATATGCATGCTGCTTTTCGATTTTCAAGACAAACAGAATTTGTGTTTTAGAACGGCGGAAGGCTGCCACGGCCTCCCTGATAACGCCTTCGTAGGCCGTCGGCCGCGCAGTGAAGCCTCCGTTGCGCCAGCAAGGTGGCTCCCCGGAGCAGGGCGGGGCGCTTATTCGGCCTGTCTTGGGGTGCAGAACAGCCAGGACTGCAACTCAAAACAGGCTGAATTGAAGCGCAAAACAGCCTGGATTGCAACCCAAAACAGCCTGAATTGCAACACAGCGTTTTTGTTGTTTTGCAATCGGCTGACTGTCAGTGACTTGTGGAAGTCGCTGGGATTTGAAAATTTCGGGCGAGGAGCTGCGCGCTTCCGAAATTTTAAATCTCAGCGGTTTTCGCCGGATATTTATGCAGTGTGATGGTGCATAAATATAACTTGAGTGATCGTTAAATAATTTGGTAAGTAGATGAACAAATATAGCTGAAAGAGAAGAGATTCTCGCCTTTTTGCCCTTTTTAGCAATTTTTTGACAGCTTTTCTTTGCTTTTCTCGCTGTTTTCTGCTAAATTTGCGTGCTGTTTTTACCGTACTACAACCAGAAAGAGAAAGAAAATGTTTGTCAAGACCTTTAGCGCAGCAGTGATAGGCCTCGAGGCAACCACCATCGTCATAGAAGTGAACTTGGCCCATGGCATAGCCTATCACCTGTCGGGAATGGCCGACACCGCCGTGAAGGAGAGCTACGACCGCATCAGTGCCGCCCTCCACAACTTAGGCTACAAAGTGCCCATGGCCGGGCTCACCATCAATCTCTCGCCCGCCGACCTGAAGAAGGAGGGCAGCGGCTTCGACCTGCCCATGGCCATCGGCATGCTGGGGGCCCAGGGCGACCTCGACGGCAGCCGCTTCCAGGAATACATGCTTGCCGGCGAGCTGGGACTCGACGGGCGGCTGAAGCCCATACGGGCCATACTCCCTATCGCCATACGGGCAAGGAAGGAGAAGTTCAAGGGACTCATCGTGCCCAGCGAGAACATACGTGAAGCCGCCGTGGTCAACAACCTCGACGTGTATGGCATGGACAACCTGGCCGATGTCATTGCCTTCCTCAGCGGCCGTGGCCACTACGAGCCGATGGTGGTCGACACCCGCAAGGAGTTCTTCGAGCGGCAGAGCCGTTTCGACCTCGACTTCGCCGACGTGAAAGGGCAGGAGAGCGTGAAGCGGGCCCTTGAGGTGTCGGCAGCCGGAGGCCACAACCTCATCATGATAGGGCCGCCGGGCAGTGGCAAGAGCATGATGGCCAAGCGGCTGCCCAGCATCCTGCCCCCGTTGTCGTTGGCCGAGAGCCTGGAGACCACCCAGATACACAGTGTGGCGGGCAAGCTGGCCCGCGACGTAAGCCTCATCAGCCAGCGACCCTTCCGCGCTCCCCACCACACCATCTCGCAGGTGGCACTCGTGGGTGGCGGCAACAACCCGCAGCCCGGCGAAATCTCGCTGGCACATAATGGCGTGCTCTTCATCGACGAGATGCCAGAGCTGTCGCGCTCGGCCCTCGAGGTGCTGCGCCAGCCGCTTGAAGACCGAAAGATCACCATCAGCCGTGCCAAATACAGCGTAGAGTACCCCTGCTCCTTCATGCTCGTGGCCTCGATGAACCCCTGCCCCTGTGGCTACTACGGCGACCCCACCCACCACTGCGTCTGCACCCCCGGCCAGATACAGCGCTATATGAACAAGATCAGCGGTCCCCTCCTTGACCGCATCGACATCCACTGCGAGATACAGGCCGTGCCCTTCGCCCAGCTCTCGCAGATGCAGCCCGGTGAGCCCTCGGCTGCTATCCGCGAGCGGGTCATTGCCGCCCGCAAGATTCAGGAGGAGCGCTTCAAACCCTACAAGGGCATCCACTGCAACGCCATGATGACTGAGCGAATGATTCATCAATACGCTGAACCTGACGAAAGTTCTTTGGCCCTCCTTCGGATGGCGATGGAGCGATTGAAGCTCTCCGCACGCGCGTACAATAGAATATTAAAGGTGGCGCGAACTATTGCCGACTTAGAAGGTAGCGAGATAGTTCAGAGCCAGCATATTGCCGAAGCAGTAGGATACAGAAATCTTGACCGAGGCGATTGGGCTGAGAGAGGGACATAATAATCAAACATTTAACAGGAATCAAATGAATAATATTAACCTTATAAAACAAGTTTCTGACAGAAAATCCATTGGTAGGAATAATGACGGAAAATACTTATTGTTTGACCATACTGTTTCAAATGGGCATCCTTATACGCTTTATTATGATTACATGGCCTTGAGAGATGATGGGAAAATTGACATACAATTAAAAGATTCGTGGGGACTGATGGATCCTCACGGAAGAATTCTTGTATACCCTCGTTTTTCTAAACCTTTGATTTTTGAAGATGGTTTATCTGTAGTACAGGATTCTCGATATGACTTAGGCCATTTGGGGGTAGTTGACAGTAACGGTTTTGAACTTGTGCCTGCTATATACGATGATATAGAGTTTATTGAGGAATATGTGCTAAATGAAGAACTTTGGTTTTATGAAGATAAAGTAGCTTTTATCTTTGGATGTATTGATGACGGAGATTTTATTACTCATATTGGGCATGGGAGTGGGTATAAAGCTCATTTAAGAGAAGATAATGGGGTAGAATTGTTTTTACGGAATGGTAAAGTTATATCAGGTAAATACGAATGTTTTTATGTTACTTATGACAGACAATTTATATTCGCTGGCTATAAAGGGTTTAAAATCATTGGATATGATGGAGATCGTAAAGAGTACATAAAAAGATATGAAGGATACCATGATTTAATAAACAAAGAAGGGACTATATTATTAAAAAAAGTCTGTGACTTTATTTATAACTCAAACCTCAAAGCAGTTAAAATAGGTTTTGAAAATACAAAATGGGCATTTTTAAACAAAGAAAACAAATTTATTACAAACAGTGGAGATTTTGTTCCAATAAACGAAATTGATGAAACCAATAAGAAGCTTACAAAAATCTACTGGCCAATGACATCAGAAGAATTCATTGACAAGAACTTAACAATAATAGCCAATATTTGTAAGATTAAGGATATCGACTCTTTAAAAGATGAAATGAAGAGAAGGACAATATGGATGACAGATGAGGACTATGAAAATGAACCGTATCCTTCAGATAACTACGATCCATATCAGTATTCAGATAGAGCTCCAAATGAAGAATTTGGAATTATGGATGCTTTAGATGGTGAGCCAGATGCTTATTGGAATATAGACAAATAATATGCCAATAATATATATAACTTTATGTGTAATCGCTGCAATGCTGACAATCGGTCTTCTTATAGGAATGAAAAATTCTTGTAAACGGGGTTACATAATCTTCGACCGCATAGATATACACTGCGAGATACAGGCCGTGCCCTTCGCCCAGCTCTCGCAGATGCAACCCGGCGAGCCCTCGGCTGCCATCCGCGAAAGAGTAATCAAAGCCCGCAACTTCCAGACCGAGCGCTTCTCTAAGCTCCCCTCCCCCTCGGGAGGGGTTGGGGGTAGGCCTCATTGCAACGCCCAGATGACCGAGCGCATGCTCCACGAATTTGCCGAGCCCGACGCCGCCTCGCTCGACATGCTCCGTATGGTCATGGAGCGCCTGAAGCTCTCCGCCCGTGCCTACAGCCGCATACTGAAGGTGGCCCGCACCATCGCCGACCTCGCTGGCTCTGAGAAAGTAGAGTCCATGCACATCGCCGAGGCTATCGGTTACCGGAATCTCGACAGAGGTGACTGGGCTGAAAGGGGAATATAAAGGATATAGGTCTATATGAGGTAACTATAACAAGGTATGGACGAACAACAGAATATCATTATCTATCAGTCGGAAGATGGAGTTGTCCGGCTTGATGTTCGATTGGAAGATGAAACGGTGTGGCTGACTATTGACCAAATGGCTGAGTTGTTTGGCAAGTCACGCTCTACAATCAATGAGCATATCCTTCATATTTATGAGGAAGGAGAGCTTGAAGAAGACAAGACGAAGAGAAAAATCGGAATTTCCGATTTTTCTACGAAACCAACAAACTTATATAACCTCGACGTGATTATCTCTGTCGGCTATCGGGTGAAGTCTATTCAAGGTACCCGTTTCCGTCAGTGGGCTACAGAAAGACTGCATGAATACATCGTGAAAGGCTTTGCTTTGGATGATGAACGATTGAAGAACCTCGGCGGTGGCAGTTATTGGAAGGAACTCCTTGACCGCATTCGCGATATTCGTTCCTCAGAAAAAGTGCTGTACAGGCAGGTACTTGACCTCTATGCAACCGCAGTTGACTATGATCCACGTTCAGACACCTCTCGACTGTTCTTCAAGATTGTACAGAATAAACTCCACTATGCAGCCCACGGACACACGGCAGCAGAAGTCATTTACGAAAGGGCTGATGCGGACAAACCTTTTATGGGATTAACCACATTTAAGGGCGAGTTACCTTGTCTGAATGATGTAAAGATAGCCAAGAACTACCTATCTGCTGATGAGTTGAAGATTCTGAATAACCTCGTATCTGGATATTTCGACTTCGCAGAAATCCAGGCATTGAAACATCGTCCAATGTATATGGAAGATTATGTTCGCCAACTTGACAACAACATCACTTCTATCGGAGAAGAACTTTTGACTGATGGCGGCACTGTTAGTCACGAAGAGGCAATGGAGAAGGCTGTAGCAGAATACCGCAAGTACCAAGTGAAGACACTCTCGTCAGTTGAACAGGCTTATTTGGAAAGCATTAAAGGCATTGAAAAGAGAGCAAAACGTGGCAGAAAGAAAGAATGAAGGTAAAGTCGATGCACATCGCCGAAGCCATCGGTTACCGCAATCTGGACCGCGGCGACTGGGCGGAGCGAGGGATTTAGAATCCTATAGTTATAGTTGTGTATTAGAGGTTTAAACATAAATAAAGGTATGACTAAGTTCAATCAGATAAAACTCTTTGAAGAGAAAAAGGTACGCGCCGTGTATGATGACGTGGAAGAGAAGTGGTACTTCTCGATAGTTGACGTTTGTGGAGCGCTAACGGAAAGTAAGGATGCCACAGCGTATTGGCGCAAGCTGAAACAAAGGCTTAAAGAAGAGGGTAATGAAACCGTGACAAATTGTCACGCTTTGAAACTTCAAGCTGCTGACGGTAAGATGCGAAAGACGGATGTGGCTGATACAGAACAGCTTTTCCGACTGATTCAGTCCATTCCTTCACCTAAGGCCGAGCCGTTTAAGCAATGGATGGCTCAAATGGCAGCACAAAGACTCGACCAAATGCAAGACCCAGAATTGGGTATCCAACAGTCACTTGCTGACTACAAGCGTTTGGGCTACTCAGACAATTGGATTAACCAACGTCTGAAGTCTATTGAAATACGCAAAGACCTAACTGATGAGTGGAAACGGCATGGGCTTGAGGAAGGCGTACAGTTTGCCACACTGACCGACATCATCTACCATACTTGGGCAGGCATGACAGCACGGGAGTACAAGAAATTCAAGGGACTAAAGAAAGAGAACCTGCGTGACAACATGACCAATCGCGAACTGGTGATGAACATGTTGGCAGAGCTTTCTACCAAGGAAATCTCCGAAAGTCAAAATCCTGAATCGTTTGGAGACCATATGGACGTAGCTCGTCAAGGTGGTGAGATTGCCCGCAACGCCCGCATGGAACTTGAAGCCAAGACAGGCAAACCTGTAGTATCGCCCCTCAATGCGAAAAAGGGTCTGTTATTAGATAAAGACAACTATAAAGAAAAAGAAAGTGAGTAATGGCTACGATAACAATATACTTAATCGCTGCAATATCAATAATTCAGTTTCTCAAAGAAACGAATAATTCTTGTAAACAGGGTTACATAATCGCCGACTGTATCGACATACACTGCGAGATCCAGGCCGTGCCCTTCTTGCGTCCTTTCAGTTGCAAGCGAGCAGAGTTCGAGCGCGCCCAGCTCTCGCAGATGCAGCCCGGCGAGCCGTCGGCAGTTATCCGCGAGCGAGTCATTGCCGCCCGCAGGATTCAGGAGGAGCGCCTGAAGCTCTCCGCCCGCGCCTACAGCCGCATACTGAAGGTGGCCCGCACCATCGCCGACCTCGCCGGCAGCGAGAAAGTGGAGTCGATGCACATCGCCGAGGCCATCGGATACCGTAATCTCGATAGAGGCGACTGGGCAGAGAGAGGATTTTTAGTATAATTATATGAACTAAGATATGGACGAACAGCAGAATATCATCATTTATCGGACGGCAGACGGGCGCGCATCGGTAGCACTCTATGCCAAGGACGGCAAGATATGGCTGAACCAGCAGCAGATGGCAGAACTTTTTGCCACCTCGAAGCAAAGTATCAGCTATCATATCATCAACATATTGAAAGAAAAGGAGTTAAACGAATTTTCAGTTGTCAAAGAATTCTTGACTACTGCCGCAAATGGTAAGAATTACAATGTGGTGTTCTACTCTCTGGAGATGATTATTGCCGTGGGTTATCGTGTTCGGGGAATACGAGGCACTCAGTTCCGCCAGTGGGCAACAGAACACTTGACAGAATATCTGGTGAAAGGCTTCACAATGGATGATGAACGACTGAAGAATCCTGACGGCCGGCCTGACTATTTCGATGAGCTGCTGGCTCGCATCCGCGACATTCGTGCCTCAGAAAAACGGTTCTACCAGAAAGTGCGCGACCTCTTTGCCCTCAGCAGCGACTATGACAAAACTGACAAAGCCACACAGATGTTCTTTGCCGAGACGCAAAACAAACTGCTGTATGCCATCACTCATCAGACGGCTGCAGAACTGATTGTTGCCCGTGCCGATGTCAACCAGCCGAATATGGGGCTGACCACTTGGAAAGGCAGCATAGTCCGTAAAGGCGATGTGATAGTAGCGAAGAACTATCTGCAAGACAATGAGATAGATTCACTAAACCGACTCGTCGACATCTTCCTGACCAG
>CAMJLB010000007.1 GCA_946406555.1 uncultured Prevotellaceae bacterium
CGTGAAATCCGCTTCATCCGTGTTCGTTATGAAGGGTGGGAAAGTTCAGTTATTAACATAGTTTAATAATTTTTCTGTTTTCGCTTCAAAATTAAATTATTTCATATTATTTATATATATTTCACAAAATATCTTCTTGCGTAAAAATAGCTTATTTTGCATAAAAAATCATTAAACATAAAAAATAGCTTTTATTTCATAAAAATCATTAAATATGAAAATAACTTTTATTTCATAAAAATCTTTAAACACAAAAAATAACTTATTTTTCATAAAAATCATTAATCGTAAAAATCGCTTATATTATTCTTATTTCTGGATAAAATTATTCACATTATTCTCATTTCTTTCATAAAAATATTGACAAACAGGTCAATTAACTACCCCTGAGATTTGCGCCGTGATCAGCAAACGTACATCTGGAGGCAAATTTTCAAAACTCAGAGGGGTTTCGTAATCTTCTGTCGGTCAAGCACTTGTAAATTTTTTCGATTCAGTTGCGGTAGTACGGTGGCCGCTTTGTTTGCAATAAATACTGAATTAGCTCGTAATTAATACTGAATTGCGACTTAACTCATACTGAATTGCGTCTCAATTCACCCTGTTTCGCACCGTCATTCATGCTCAACTTCGCCACCAGTGGAGCAGGATGGTAATGCAAGTCGGCAAGATCGAAACCTGGAAAGGCTGTTTTGCGTCGCCATGAGCATCGTCGCCGTTCCAGAAGGGGGAGCTGCGGTGGAGGAAAAATGTTATGAAAAATTTTTACAGCAGGCATCTCTGCCGCGTTTGTGGCCTTATGGTCACTCATAATCATCCACTATAAGAACTGGGAAAACCATGATGAACCAGTCCCCCGTCCTATATCTATATAAATAGGTGTAAAATATGAATGAAATACGAAGGCATGAAGTGCATTTATATTTTATAGTCATTATTTTCTCTTTTCGTCATTTTGTTTTATTGACATAAATCAAGGAAGTGGGAGAATGATTCATTTTTATTAAGATTTTTTCGAGGTTGGTGTAAATTTTAATTAAATTTGTACCTTGAAAAAATTAAACTATTGATGAATCATAAACACATTCCATATTTCATAGCAATTTTGCTCATGCTCTCAATATGTCAGCAAATGAGCGCAGCTATAGTACTTGGCGACACGCTTCAAGTACAGTTTCGCGTGGGTCAAAGCAATATAGACCTGTCCAATGCCGATAATGAGCGTCAGGTCACCCAGTTCTGTCAGCGCGTCATGCAGAATCTGGCCATCTCCGAGAAAGAAGAGATGCAGTTGAACATTTACACGGGTGCATCGCCCGAAGGTCCCGACGAGCTGAACCGTCGTCTGGGCGAGCAGCGCGGCATTGCCTTGAGAGAACTCCTCACAGAGCGTCTCAAGGGACTCGTGCTCCACTGTGCCATCATCAACGAAGGGGCACGCTGGGGCAGGCTTTATAATATGGTGGAGCAGTCCAATGAGCCTTGGCGCGAAGAGGTGCTCACCATTCTGGGAAAGCGACCCGGTACCGACGAGTGGCAGACCGACGACCGTGAGCAGCGGCTGCGTAAGTTGAAGAACGGTCGTGTGTGGCGCGAGCTGAATGCACGCTACCTCCCCCCTCTGCGCACGTCGGGCTCGGCTGTCATCTTCCCGGTACGAGAGATAACACAATCTCAATCTGTATCAAGGCGCGACACCATCGTGGTGCGCGACACCATTGTCTACCTTCCCGAGCCATGTCCGCAGTACGAACCGCCTATCGACCTCAGTCACGCTTGGGCAGTGAAGACCAACCTGCTGCTTTGGGGAGTCATCGCACCCAACGTGCAGGTGGAACGCTCGTTGGGCGCCACCAACCGGTGGAGTATCGAGGGCGAGTTTTTCATGCCGTGGTGGCTGTGGAGCCATAACGCGCATGCCGAGCAGTTCGTCAACGTGGGCGTGGAATTGCGTTACTGGCTGGGTAACAGGCAGAAACACCACACCCTCGACGGATGGCACGTGGGCCTGGGCCTGGCGGGCGGCTACTACGACTTAGAGTGGAAGCAAAGCGAAGGCAGGCAGGGCGAATACCTTAATATATATGGTAATATAGGCTATCAGCACCGTTTCGGACGCCGCAACCAATGGGCCGTCGATGGAGGTCTGGCATTAGGATGGATTCCTACCAAGTACCGACATTATGTAGGCAGTTCGCAAGCCTTCGACTATGCCGAACAGCATCCGGGCAAGAACTATACCTTAGGCCCCAATGAGCGCTACGACGACCACCTTATGTGGCTGGAAAACAAGTGGAAACATATTCTTGGTGCCACGCATGTCAACGTCACCATTTCCTACCTCTTCGGCATGAAGAAGAAAGCTGAAAGAGCTGTTGCGCCCGTGCTCAATTATAGGGCGGTTGATGCCATGGCAGGCCAGAACGCCAAGGCATTCGGCGGGTCGCCGGAAAGCAATGTCACGCTGACTGAGAAAGAAAAGATGGCTGTGGAAGAGGCTACAAAGAAAAACGCTAAAAAGGAGGAGAAATGACTATGAGCAAGAAAAATATCAACCGCATGAAACGTCTGAGCCCTGTAGCATTGCTGCTCTTCTCCATGCTCGTACTCACCAACTGTGAGCGAAGAGACCTATGGGTATATGGTGATCAGTTCCATTCCCTCCGAGTTCTTGTCGACTGGCGGGATTACGAAGATAAAGACCCCTTGGGTATGACTGCCTACTTCTTCCCCGACGATCCTAATTTGAACCCGAAACACGTCATCACACCCGACGTCAACGAGTGGAGCGGATACCTTTCGGCAGGCCCCTATACGGGCGTGGTTTTCAGCTACTCACCCAAAGAGTACTCACATCAGGAGTTTATCGGGTTGGATGAAGCCTCTACCGCCGAGGTGCGGCTGAAGCCCGCCGCCTATCAGCCCGACTCGCTCGCCGAGCTGTATGGCAATGCCAGCTTCTACCGGGAGCTGCCTTCCGTCCAGCCCACCGGCCTCTATACCGTGATGTACGAGCCGCAGGACATGGCTGTCGACACGATGCGCATGCACATCTACAACGGCGAGTACGACGAGTATATCCCTTACGAGGAACGCGAGGGCTACCAGTCTACCCTCGTAGAGCAGGTGTATAACGCCAAGCCAGTGTCTATCATCTGGAAGATGCGCATCCGCATCTTCGTCAAGGGCATCTACTATCTCGATGAGGTGAAGGCAAGCATCGCCGGCCTGGCCGACGGCCATTATCTCGCACGAAATGAAAACACCAACGTGGCCTGCCTCATGGCTCTCGACAAGTGGGACGTACAGGTCACGGGCGACAATGAAGGCTATATAGCTACCACGTTCAACACGTTCGGACTGCGTTCCGACGCACAGACACGTACCGAGACCACCACCGACTTTCCGGCAGAAGGCCTGCGGCTGAACCTGCGGCTACTGCTGCGCGACAAGAAGACTGTACTGAACTACCACTTCGACATTGGCGACCGTATCTTGATTGTCGACGACCAGCTCGTGTTGCGTGTCGAACTCAACAGCGACTATGCCGAGCATCCCGACCTGCCATACGTCGAGGCACTCGAGGGTGCGGGCTTCGGAGGCGTGGTGGTGCCTTGGCAAGATGGCAAGCATGTCGGCGTTGAGTTCTAATCTGGCTCATTCCTACTCTTCTTTATTCAGAGGACTAATGTTTTATTCACCTTTTTATTAATTTTTTTTTATTTCTTTTTAACATGAAAAAAGTATTTCTTTTTGCAGCCGCTGCCGCAGCTTTGGCAGCCTGCTCAGACAATGAGCTGAATGTGCAGGAGAATGTTCAGGCCACCGCAGATGACGGTGCCGTGAAATTCTCTGTCTACACTCAGCGTGGTATTTCGCGTGGTGGTGGCCAGTCTGGTGACCTCAACAATGCAAACATCGGCGCGAATGGCTTCGGCGTCTTCGCTTACTACACAGCTGGTGAGCAGTATGATGCCAAGGCCACTCCCAACTTCATGTACAACCAGAAGGTTACTTGCCAGGGTACGGCCACTGCCGGCACCTTGTGGACCTATGAGCCGGTGAAGTACTGGCCTAATGAGTATGGCGACAAGGCTATCTCTGATGAGACCGACTATCTCACCTTCTTTGCCTATGCTCCCTGGACCAACATCGAGCCTACAACAGGTAACATCGTTCCCACTACACCCTCTACAACAGGCGCTGAAACTGTTGAGCATCAGCAGAAGTACAACATCGTTTCTGTGAACAAGAACAACGCTACTGGCGATCCTATCGTGAAGTATGTGGTCGACACCGACCCCGCTACCTCTGTCGACCTCCTCTGGGGTGTTGCAGCAGAAACGGCCGGCGACAACTACTCGCCCATCGACGGTAAGGCTTCGGTCACGGAAGGATTCCCCTTCCTGAACCTCGTGAAGCCCAACAATCCCCAGTCCGACCGCCTGCAGTTCAACCTGAAGCACGCTTTGGCTAAGGTGAAGGTCACCATCGACTATATCGCCGACGACTTCACGCCTACTGGCACGTCGAAAGTTATCAATGCTGAGAAGACTCGTATCTTTGTGCGTAGCTTCAAGATGAGCGGTTTCGCCACCAAGGGTGCACTGAACCTGAACAATACTGTTCCTGGACAGCCTCTGTGGAAAGACTTCGACGGTTCGAAGGATCTTGCCTTCGACGAAGTGACCTATCAGGACGGCCGCAAGGATGGCAAGGAAGGTGAGACCAACGGCGCTCAGAACAACGAGACGCCTCAGGGCCTGAACCCCAAAATCATTGAGAACTATGCTCAAACTACCGACGGAAAATTCGCCAGTGATAAGACTTCTGGCGTGACCAATGTGCCACAGCTTCTCTTCGGCGGTGATTCAGACAAGAACGATGGCTACTTCTATGTCATTCCTCGTAACGAGGAAAACAACAAGGTGGATGTCACCATCGCCTACGACGTAGAGACGATCGACCCAGCTCTTCCCGGCAAGCTCTCTGACAACGAGACTCACGGTATCTCTATCGAGAACGTCATCTCGAAAGCCGACATCTTCGGTGGCATTGACTTCATGGCTGGCTACCAGTATGAAATCAACATCCACCTGGGCATGACCAGCGTGAAGGTTGAGGCTACCGTGACCGACTGGAAGGACAATGGCAAGACCAACGTCGACCTGCCCGACAACCAGCAGATGGCTGCAACTACCGCTATCAACTACAATTATGCTGATAATTATACTTACACCGGTAAGCTCTATGCCAGCGATAATGAGGTGGTATATGTGCCCGTCAGCACCTTTAGCACCACTTCCGATGAGGATATGAAGAATATGATGAACGACTTGGCTCGCTTCCTCGGTGCTCTCCACCGTGCTGCTGGCGTGACTGAAATTGAGTACAATCAGAAAAAGTACATCTGGGATCCCGCTCGTATTTACGAATTGGGCCTTGTACAAGATGCTAATGCTAAGGAGCTGAAAGGCAGCAACTGGATCAATGCTGATGACCAGACATTGGTGAGCGTAATCACTGCGAATGCAACAAGCGAAATGGCAGACGGCAAGCTGGAATTCAAGGCCAATAATGAAAACATGACCATTTATCTTGCACTTGCTCCTAACTATAGCTTCACATCGTATGGCAAGCAAGGCAAGGATTACGTACAATGGGGTTCTGGTACTGTATTTGCATTCACAGATGCTGTAACTATCAACCAGAAGAGCTATAAAAAGGTGCTCGTCTTGACAAATACTGTGGAGTCCTTCGTTGGAAAGTTCTATTATGTCGATGCTGCTGCAACTGCTGGTACTTCTCAGACTCCAAGTGATAAATATCAGCTGTTCGACCAGTTCGGCAACGGCCTTGGCATTTATGTTGAAATTACAGCATATACGCAAAATCCCTGATTCATTCCATGTAGACTGACATATCAACCTCTCAAGGCAGAGCCGCCGGGCAATCCGGCGACTCCGCCTTCATTAAAACAACGACAAAAAATAGCAACAAACGCTTTAAAGAAGAAGATGAAACGTTCTCTCATATTGATGACAGCCGCCACATTGGTAGCAGCATGTAGCAATGATACCGACGAGGCTGCAATAGGCTACGTACCGTCGGACAAAGCCATCGCTTTCGATGCACGCACAGGTGATGATCTGACAACACGCGCGTTGGGTGAAATCAACGACGACGCCACGCTCCAGGCTCTGAGCTTCGGCGTGTTCGGCAGCTATACCGGCCGTCTTACCTACGAGAACACCACCGTTTCGTCTGATTTTATGTACAACCAGCAGGTGACGTTCTCCAATGGCAGCTGGGGCTACACCCCGGTGAAATTCTGGCCCAACGACGAGCGCGACTATGTGAGCTTCTTTGCATACGCTCCCTACGTGGCCAATGCCCAGCGAAACACTGAGGGCATCGTCGACATGTCGAAACGCGACGACCTCGGCGACCCCTGGGTGAACTACCGCATAGCCGCCGACCCCTGGAGCACAACCGTGCCACAAGTGGACCTGCTCTATGGCCAACAAGAGCAAGGACCCGACAACAACAAAACCTATACCCCCTGGCTCGACCAGAAGAAACCCGCCGACCCCACAGGCGGCAAACTGACCTTCGCCTTCCGCCACGCCCTGTCGTGCATAGGCGACGAAATCACCATCAAGTGCATTGGTGCGCTGGCTAACCTCATCACCAATTATGCCTCTATCACCATTACCAAGATTCAGATCGACTATAAAAACCTGACTACTAAAGGGCATCTCGTGCTGAAAAGCACTGGCGACGCCAACTGGCAAGAAATCATTTCGGGTGAGCTTACCACCACCCGCACATATATAAAGAACCTGGACACCCCGATCGTTTTCGACGCTTCCAATTTCACCGAAGAGAAGACCATCTCTACTGGCGACGGACTGTTCTATATACCACTGCGCATAGCTGGTACCGATGCTGCCAAAGCTGAGGTCACCATCACCTACAAGGTGAAAAACAATCAGAACAGCGAATTCGCCGGCACTGCCACCACCTCGTTCGATCTCGACATGAGCGCGGAAGGCAAGAAGCAGGGCATCGACCTCCTGCTCACCGACGGCCTCGACCTGCAGCACCTCGTCTATGTCATCGGGCAAGGAGCCTCGCAGCCATCATATTCTCGTAAACGCTAAAGAATGAAGAAAATATTACACTTATGAAAAAATATATTCTCACTTCAATCATATTACTACTCGCCGCAGTCAATACAGCGTGGGCACAAAACGTCGCCCAGATAGGCACTACAGAATATGCTACGCTGGCAGAGGCGGTAGCTGCTGTTCAGAACAACGAGACCATCACGTTGCTGTCGGACGCCAACGTGACGAGTATGGGAAATATTGAGGAAAAGACGGGCGTCGTCATCGACCTCAATGGTAAAACAATCTACCTCACGGCTAACAACATTCATATTAATAAGGGTTCTGTGGTCACCATCAAAAATGGCACTATCGACATCACTGGCAACAATGCTGCTGGTGATTGTATCATTGGCATCGGTCACTACAACAATACAGCAAACACCCTCACTCTTGACAACATCACACTAACGGGCAACGGATACTCATCAGCATATTGTGTGCTTTACGCCTATACTGACGGCACCAACACCCTGAACGTGAACAACTCCACAATCGACCTGAAGAACGACAATTCCACCACTGGCGGCATTATCAAAGGAGCAAATGCCACGGGAGGTATCATCAATGTCAATAACTCTAAGATTACAGGCGATAATGTGCAGCGTGGCTTCACACTGGGAATCGTGAATATCACGAATCATTCAGACATCACCATCACCAATAGTGACAACGGTATCAACCAGTCAGTCCTTACCATCGAAGACTCTAAAGTTACTATCACCAATGGTTCAGGACGTGGCATTACATCCAACAGTTCTTCGCCTGTAGTTATTAAGGGTAACTCTACCGTTATATTAAGCGGCAATACGGAGGGTGATCTTCGCCTTGATACTGGCTGCTCGGTTTCAGTTGAGGGTAATTCTACTTTGAAAGCCGCTGTTATAAATGAAAATGGTGGCACTGCGGCTGACAATGTGAATGTAGATAACGCTACCATCATAACAGGTGTCGCCAAGATAGGCACTACTGGATATTTTACGCTCGAGGAGGCCATTACGGCCGCTACCGCCGGGGAGACCATCGTACTGACGGCCGACATCGACGCTACGGCACAGATTTTAGTAGATAAGAAGGTGACGCTGGACCTGAACGGCCACATCATTGAGTACAAAGGCACGTCGGAGCTTAGCAGTGGTGTGATTGGCGTGAAGCGTGGTGGCGAGCTGACCATCACAGACTCCAGCGATCCAAGTACCGGTGCCATCAAGAGTGGCAGCAAAGCCTACGCTGCCGTCGCAATGACCACTCCCGGCGAGGCTGCTACTGGCGACGCTGCTAAGCTGACCGTGGAAAGCGGCACGCTGGAGGGATACTATTATGCCATCACGGGCAACGGCACCCGCCACGGCACCGAGATTACCATCAATGGCGGCGTCATCAAGGGTACTTACACTGACGATAACTGCGGTATTTTCCATCCGCAGGATGGCACGCTGACCATCAAAGGCGGCTCCATCGAGGGCTACAGCACCGCCGTGGAACTGCGTTCTGGAACCTTGAGCGTCTCGGGGGGAACATTCACTGCCACATGCCCTACCTACAGCTGCAACCCCAACGGCAGCGGTACTACGACGAAGGGTGCGGCGATAGCCATCGCACAGCATACGACCAATAAGGCTATTAACGCTGAAATTACTGGTGGCTCGTTTACCGTTCCTAACACCGCCGGTAGCACAGCCGTGATGTTGTCGGTTTCCAATCCGCAGAACAATGCCTTTAGCAACGTGACCGTAAAGGGTTTGAACACACTGCTTGCCGGAGGCGTCGAAACGCCGGAGGGCTATGTCTGGAAGGACAATGGCGACGAAACCAGTTCGCTAGCACCTGCTGTTGCCCAGATAGACCCCACGTACTATGCTACGCTCGAGGATGCCATTGAGGCAGCTAATGACCAAGACATCATCGAGCTGCTGTCCGACATAACGTTGACGAATACTGTTACCATCGACAAGAGCATTGTGATTGATGGTTATGGTCATACGGTGACAAATACGTCAAACGTTGCCTTTGAACTGATAGGTAATCATAGTATATTCTTTAATGATTTAGTGATAAAAGCCACCAATAGCAATGGTATTGCTATTCAGGCAGGAAAGGATGGAAACGCATACGCAGGAAAGCTTGGAGTGTACAGCTCTACCCTGACGGCTGGTAAGCGTGGCGTCTCTATCTACGAGCCTGGTGGCAATATTGAACTTGAAATCGAAAATACAACCATACAGAGCACTGTCGCTGATCCTACAACAACCTACGTGAATGATAACACACGTGGCATCTCACTTGTTTCAAGTGACGTTACTGAGACTAATAGTTATGTTCTTGATGTGATTCTGGATGATACTGATATTAAGGGCTTCGCCTATTGTATCAATGTAGTCGGTAAAGGTGAGACGAATATCGGGATGTCTAATGGATCAACATACGGGCGTGCGGCAATCAACAACTGGAGCAGTAATGGTAAATTCCTCTTGAAAGGTGTAGATGTTCATGGATTGAACAACGAGACTGGCTCAACAGAGGCTTTCGCATGTCTCCTAGATAATGAGACTGGCGAAAACAATACCTTTAATATTGATGGCTGCACGTTTACGGCAACGCTCAGCGATGCAGCGAAGAATGCCGTTGGCGGTAATGCTTCCGAATACCTTGTGGCCCTGCGTGGTCAAAACGCAAAGGTTTATATCACGGGCAACACGACCTATACATCGAATGCACCGGAAGGACGAAAAGGCTTGATTCAGAATGAAAAGGAAGAAATCATAGACGGAACCAACAGCATCAACTTCGATGGTGACGCGGTGACAAGTCTGGCAAATATCATTTCCGGCTTAGAGCATCTCGATGCGGTATCTAATGGCAACGGTACTTATTCGCTGGCACCGGCGGTAGCCCAGATAGGCACTACTAAATATGCAAGTCTCAAAGCTGCCGTGGACGCAGCCCAGACGGGTGATGTGATCACGATGATTGATGATGATTACGTGTCGCTGACAAACAAGCAAGAATTGGTGATTAACAAGGCCATCACGATTACCGGTCCTACAGACGAAAACGGCATACCGATGTACACGATTAACGGTACAAGCGACCATTCAAATTATAATGACTTGTATATCAATTGCACCACAGGCACCGTCACCATCTCCAACGTAGGTATTGATGGATTTGGTTGCGACATCGTTTCACTGACGGGGCATGCCCCTGTCTGCATTGGACAAACTAACAAGAAAGTGGTGCTGAACAATGTCTATATCAGTGGCATCAACTGTGAGGGCATTCACATCAACGGTGGTGAGTTCGAGATAACGAATTGCTACATCGATGCAAGTAAGGTAACAGACTACTCAGACTATACGAAGGGCATCTGTGTCGTTAATGCTGCCACCGGTTCCATTACCGGTACCACGATAGAGGGTGTCGTCTGTGAATTGCCCTCTTTTATCACGGCAGGCATTGAGCTGCAGGGTAAGGGAGCTGTCACCATAGAAGGATGCGAGATAACAGCAACAGGAGATCGTGCAGCTGGTATTGTTGCCAACTCAGCGCAAGGCCAGCAACCAGGTGCTTCCATGGTTACTGTGAGCGATTGCACCGTCAGCAGCAGCGATTATCTCTCGCTGTATGGTGATGGAGAAACAGGGGCGCTCATCAGTGTAACGAGCGGTACATATAACGGCCCGCTTCTTGCTGTGGCAGGTACGAACAGCCAGGGGCTTGCTATCTCTGGCGGCAGCTTTAGCGAAGTGGTTCCCGCAGCGTATTGTGCCCCCGGCTATGAGCCCGTCACCACCCCCGATGCTACTGGCAGATATACCGTTACGCAAGCCGTTGCAAGGATTGGTTCGCTGAACTACGCCACGCTTCAGGATGCCGTGGACGCCGTGCCTACCGACGGTACGGCCACCACCATCGAGCTGCTGGCCGACATCGACGCTACGGCACAGATTGTAGTAGACAAAGACAAGCAGGTGACGCTGGACCTGAACGGCCATACCATTGAGTACAAGGGCACGTCGGAGCTTAAAAGTGGTGTGATTGGCGTGAAGCGTGGCGGCGACCTGACCATCACAGACTCCAGCAATCCAAGTACCGGTGCCATCAAGAGTGGCAACAAGGCCTACGCTGCCGTCGCAATGACGATTAAGAACGAGGCTGCTACTGGCACCCCTGCCAAGCTGACCGTGGAAAGCGGCACGCTGGAGGGATACTATTATGCCATCACGGGCAACGGTACGCGTCACGACACCGAGATTACCATCAATGGCGGCGTCATCAAGGGTACTTGCACCGGCGACAACTGCGGCATCTATCACCCACAGGATGGCACGCTGACCATCACCGGCGGCACCATCGAGGGCTACAGCACCGCCGTGGAACTGCGCTCTGGAACCTTGAGCGTCTCGGGGGGAACATTCACAGCCACCTGTCCTACCTACAGCTGCAGCCCCAACGGCAACGGTACCACGACAACGGGTGCGGCTATTGCCATCGCACAGCATACCACCAACAAACCAATCAATGCTACCATCAGCGGCGGAACGTTTGTGGTCTTTGGCAATGGTGTGAAGCTGTCGGTATCCAATCCGCAGAACAATGCCTTCAGCAACGTGACCGTACAGGGGGTGAGCACCCTGCTCGGCGAGAGCGTCACCGTGCCCGAGGGCTATGCCTGGAAGGACAATGGCAACGGTACCAGTTCGCTGGCACCGGCCATCGCCAAGATCGGCGACACGAATTATGCCTCGCTGAAGGATGCCATTGCAGCCATTCAGACCGACGGCGTGCCTCGTACCATCGTGCTGCTTACGGATATTGCGCAGGATGAACAGCTTGTGATTGCCGACAACAATAAGAATATCACCATCGACCTGAACAATCATAGCATTACTGCGACGATGGACGAACCGTTCAAGGTGACGGGAAACAACATCGGGCTGACCTTCACCGGCACTGGCGAGATCTCTATTCCTGCTGACGGAAATGACGACGTCGTCGCCATGCGTGGCGAGAACGGACATTTGGTGGTAGGCCCCGGCGTGACGCTGACCGAAGGCACCATCTTCGTGCGCGGCAAGAACAACGTCGTCGACATAAATGGTAAGGTCAACGTAACGGGCAACCAGGCTGCCATACAGACAACTGGCTCTGATACCAATACTGGCAATATCATCAACGTGAACGAGCCTGCCGTCATCACCTCTGAGGATCTCGCCATCTACGCTGCCGGCGATGCCAGCTACAACATCAAGGGCGGTTCTGTAACCGGTGCTACCGCCATCTATATCAAGAGCGGTAAGCTCACCGTGACCGATGGCGCCATCAGCGGCAACGGAGCCAAGGCTGACTATGTCGTCAATAATGACGGTGCCAATGCTACCGGCGACGGTATCGTGGTCGACAACTGCGGCTATCCCGGCGGAGCCCCCGAGGTGACCATCAAGGGTGGCACCATCTCCAGCACGAATGCCGACCCCGTGGCAAGCTACAACCGCAACGGACAGCCGAAGGTGACGGGCTTCATCTATGCTGGCTTCTATAATAAGGACTTCGATGCATCGCTGCTCGCTCCCGGCTATGTGCTGCAGACCAACGAGAGCGGCATGTACACTCCTGTGACAGGTGCCGGCGTGGCCAAGATTGGCGACGTGTTCTATCAGACGCTCAATGCTGCCATTGCCGATGTGCCTACCGACGGAACGGCAACGACCATTGAACTGCTGACCAACATCAACGCCGCGAAGCGTACCATCATCCCGAGCAATACCAATATCACGCTCGACCTTGGCGGATTCACCCTCCGCTGCGACGATGACTTCGCCATTGCCTTCTTCGACGGCGCTCCCGGGGCTGTAGGTCCCAACAAGACACAGAACGCACAGCTGACCGTGAAGGACGGTACGGTGACCTCTAAGAAGAGCTATGCCATCCGCACCGATGGTACGGGCAACAAGCTGACCATCGCCGAGGATGCTACCGTCAAGGCAGGCAGTGAGACCGACTACGCTCTTGTGGTGCGTGGCTCGAACACGGAAGTAACGGTCAATGGCACGGTAGAGGTGCTCAGCGGTACGGCCATCTCGACCAATGGCAACGATGCTACCAACAACAACAGCATCACCATCAACGCACCGGCGAAGATCACCTCGCCCGACGATGATGCCATCTACATGCCAAGTGGTGCCCTCACCGTCAACGGTGGTACCATCACGGGTGCCACGGGTATCTACTTCAAAGGCAAGACCCTCACGGTTCCTGCTTCATCGACGGCTGTCATCACGGGTACTGGCAAGCAGCGTGCTGCCCACTACAACGGCAATGGCGGCGACTGGACTGGCGACGCACTGGTGGTAGACAATGCCAACTATCCTTCCGGCGACCCTGTTCCTTCCGTCGCAGGCGGTACCTTCATCAGTACCCATGCGCTGCCCATAGCCTCCTATGCCACCGGCGCAACGGCAACGGCTCCTACGAAGTTTGTCAGCGGCGGCCGCTTCGGCGGGAAGATCCCTGCAAGCGTTATCGTCGACGGATATATTTGTAAGATCAATGATGTCAGCGGTTACTACGGGCTTGAACCGGGTGCTTACGTAGCCGAAGTCGAAAGTATAGGCTATGAGACATTTGAAGAGGCTGTCACTGCCGCAGGCAATGAGAAAGTCATCACGCTGCTGGCCAACATTACCGGCACTTATACGATGCATGAAGGCCAGACGCTGAAAATATACAAGAACGGTAAGAACATTACCGTGGCGGCACCCACAGGATTCGCAGTAATGGAATCGGAGGAAGTGATCGACGGCAAGACGGTCACCGTCTATACCTTGCCGAAGAGCATTGGCCCGCTTGTTCCCGCCAATATCCGTTCTGACTGGACGGGCGTGGAGCAGAGTGCGCCGCTGGTCATCACCGATGGCAGCTACACCCTGCAGAAGGATACCGACTATAAGCTGCAGGATGCCAGCGGAAACGACGTTGCGGATGTCAAGAGGACTGACGTAGGTCCTGTGACCTTCAAGGTGGTAGGCATGGGTAACTACCATGGCGAGAAGGATGTGACCTGGACCATCTACAAGAACATCAACAAGCTTCCTATCCGCGTCGAGGTAGATCCGGCTATCTATACCACGGAGAATATCGAGCCGAAGGACTACGTCCACGTATTTGACGAAACGACCGAACTGGAGCTGGGGGCCGACAAGGACTATACCATCGAAGTGGCTACCACCATCAAGGATGCCAAGACCTATGTGAACGCCATCACCGTAAGAGGTACCGAGAAGGCTGATAAATACATCGGTGGCGAGGTGACGTTCAGCATGACCGTTCTGCCAGGCGACATCAAGGATATGACGGCTGATGGTAATGAGCAGCCATGGCGCGAGTCGGGCTACACCGCAGCACAAATCAAGGAGCTGATCTCGCTCAAAGACAACAACGAAAAAGTATTGGTCAAGGATGTCGACTACACCATTACCGTTACCGACGGTACTTACAAGATTGTGGGCACCTATGAGGATATCATCACCATCACCGCCAAGGAGGGAAGCAACCTTACCGGAACAATGAAGCTCAACTTCACCATCCTTCCCGATGGACTCATCGACATCGCCCAGTGCGTGGTGACATCGAAGACCGTTTACAACAACCTTTCCCAGATCCCAACATCTGAAAATATTGAGGTGGTATATAAGAACGGATATGACAGGGTAGTACTGGATAGCAGGCAGTTCAGCGTGCAGCTTCATGGCATGCAGAGAGACTATGTTGATGCCAAGACCTACTCGAACGCCATCACGCTGACTGGTACGACGCAGACTGGCACAAGCAACTCGCTGAGGTTCTATGGCTCTGTCTCCGCAGACTATGTCATCGCTCCGCGCGACCTTGCCGACACCAGCTTTGATGACGACCAGGTGGAAGTAGTGCTCAAGAAGAACAAGGATATGGAATGGAATGGCAACGACCTTACCAGCAGTATGCAGATTGGCGACATAGCAGGCAATAACAACATCTTCCTCTATATGAAGGTGAATGATAATGGTTATCGCTATCCGCTGACCAACGATGCTACCCAGGGCAAGTACGACTACTCCTACACGGTGGTGCCGTCGCCGATGACTGAACCGGGCGAATATAAGGTGCTCTTCACCGGACGTGGCAACTTCACGGGTTTGCGCGAGGTGAAAATCAATGTGCTGAAGGATATCAACCAGATTGCAGCAACCATCGTCATGCCGCTGCAGGTGATTCCTGACAACGACCTCCTGAAGCCCAGCATGCTGAAGGACATCGAGGTGATGGACGGCAATAAGGCACTTGAGCTAGGCGTTCACTACGCAATCGTCATCAAGGACAAGTCGGGCAACACTACCTTCACCGAAGATGCCCCCATCAAGGACGACGGTTCGTATCAGGCCATCTTCCAAGGTCTGGAGCCTTACTACACAAAGAGCATAGCTAAGGAAATGCCTGTCCTGTTTGAATACAACCACTTCGCTGCGGACGATTCTTACTACAACGGCCACACTTCTGGCTACCAGATCGATGTGCCTGTCAGCATCCACGTCACCTCAGGAAAGAATCTGGAGTGTCAGGTGGGCGACAAGAGCGGGGCTGCACTGGCAACCAATGCCACTTCGGCCACTCTGCCCGCCGAAGCAACCTTCATCTTGGATAACACGACGTACACGCTCAAGGTCGTCGGCATAGACAACAATGCCTTCGATGGCGCTGCAAGCATACGCTACGTGGACGCTTCGGCGATAAAGGGTTTTGTTCCTGAGACGCTGACACGTGAGTTCGACGGCCCGTTTAAAGGTCTGCCCAAGCAGGCACTGGTCTTCCTGACTGGTTCGAACATCAAGGGTGAGAACTACGTCTACAAGCCCGACGATGGTGCTTACTATTGCGAACTGTTCAAGATCTACGATGACCTCAATGGCTCTCAGACCGGCTTCTCTGGCAATGACTATAAGTGGGCTTTCGAGAACCCGCATGCCTTCACGGCCTACACCGTAGAGAACACACGCATGTTGACAGCTGGTAAGCACTATACCACCTGCCTCCCTTACGCTCTCGCTATTCCCACGAGCATGAAGGCATACACCTTGGATGCCACCTCTAACCAGATCTTCGGATTCAGGGAGGTAGCAGGCACAATGGCAGCTTACACCCCATACGTGCTCATACCCACAGCAAGCGGACAGCTGCTCGGCACAACGAATGTCGTTGTTTCTGCCTTCACTGATGTCACGCAGCTCACGCAGAACGGTACGACGAAAGGCAACTTCACTATGTATGGCACGATGCGCTATATGGAAGGCAATGATGCCGTTGGCAAGTACATCATGCAGTATGGCATGGATCATAAGCCCACATGGTTGTCGATAGATGAAGACGCTGCAGGCTTCAACGAATCGAACAGGGCCTGTATCCTGTCGATGCGTGCCTACATCGAAGCAACTGCCAGTCCGGCCCGCAGCTACACTGCTGTCTTCACAGACATTGACGGTGTCATACGTACCGAAACGTTCACTCCAGATGAAGAGGACACGGTGATATATGACCTACAGGGCCGCAGGGTACAGAACGTAACACATGGTCGTCTATACATCATCAATGGCAAGAAGGTCATGGTGAAGTAGAAAACCAAAAACAAAAATCAGGCTGGCAATCATTCGCCAGCCTGATTTTTTATTTCTGCTGGACGAAAAGAACAGGGCTTTTTTCGTACCTTCCCTTGGCGTTTCCACAAATAATGTGTATCTTTGCCGCAAAAAGGACGACAGCATGGAAACAACGTTTGTGAAATACCCCATCGGGATACAGAATTTTGAGAGCCTTCGTCGTGAAGGCTATACGTATGTCGACAAGACGGCGATGGTGTGGCAGCTGGCCAATCAGGGTCGCTACTACTTCCTGAACCGTCCGCGCCGCTTCGGCAAGTCGCTGCTCATCAGCACCCTCGCAGCCTATTTCGAGGGCAAGCGCGAGCTGTTCGAGGGTCTGGCCATCAGCGGCATGGAGAAGGAGTGGAAGGCCTATCCCGTGCTCCACCTTGACCTGAACGCGCAGCGGTATGTGGCCGTTGCCGATCTGGAAGAGATTCTTGACCGCTACCTACGGCGCTGGGAGTTGCTCTATGGCAGGGACGAACAATCGTTTTCCCTCTCGGGGCGCTTTGCCGAGGTTATACGCCGTGCCTACGAGCAGACGGGGCGTCCCGTGGTGATACTCGTCGACGAATACGACAAGCCTTTGGCCATGAACCTGAACAACGAGGCGCTACAAGACGAGTACCGCAGTATGCTGAAAGCCTTCTACGGCGTGATGAAGAGCTGCGACCGGTACATCAGGATGGGCTTCCTCACCGGCGTGACGAAATTTTCGAAAGTGAGCGTGTTCAGTGACCTGAACAACCTGCGCGACATCTCGATGCTGCCCGACTTTACCTCTATTTGCGGCCTCACCGAGCAGGAGATCCGCGACAACTTCGATGACGAGGTGGAGCAGCTGGCGCAGGCCCGCCGGCTGACCAAGGACGAGTGCTATGCCGAGCTGTGCCGTCGCTACGACGGCTACCACTTCTGCGAAAACAGCGCAGGCATCTACAATCCCTTCAGCGTGCTCAATACCCTTGCCAGCCGCCGCTTCGGCGACTACTGGTTTGAGACGGGCACGCCCACGCAACTCATCGAGCTGCTGAAGAGCACCGACTACAACCTGAACGACCTGCTCGACGGCGAGGTGTCGGCACAGTTGCTGGGCAGCGTCGACTCCATCAAGCAGGATCCCGTGTCGGTGTTCTACCAGAGCGGATACCTCACCATCAAGGGCTATGACGAGGAGTTCGGCGAATACACGTTGGGCTTCCCCAATGCCGAGGTGCGCGAAGGGTTCATCAAGTTCCTTCTTCCCCTTTATACCAATCAGAACCGTGACAGCACGCAGTTTGCCATTTCCCGCTTTGTGCGCGAGGTGCGCTCCGGCCAGCCCGAGGCGTTCATGACGCGGCTGGTGGCGATGATGGCCGACACCGACTACCGCATCGTGGGCAAGGGCGAGCTTTACCTGCAGAACTTCCTCTTCGTGTTCTTCCGCCTGCTGGGGCTGTATGTGGAAGTAGAAAGAGCCACCAGCGACGGCCGCACCGACATGGTGGTGCAGACCAAGGACTATGTCTACATCCTGGAGTTCAAGCTCGATAAGACCGCCGACGAAGCCTTGCGGCAGATAGATGAGAAAGGCTATGCCAAGCCCTTCGCCGCTGACCGGCGCCCGGTCTACAAGATAGGCGTGAACTTCAACAGCCAGCAGCGCTGTGTCGACGACTGGAAGATTGTGGAATGACGCCGCATCGTGCGCAGAAGGCGATAATAATGTGTATCTTTGCCGCAAAAAGGACGACAGCATGGATACAACGTTTGTGAAATAGACTATAGTAAATTGCGGCAATTCGTTTCCAGAAAGTCTTCAGAATGCTTTTTTGAAGGAAATGAGTAGCCTGTAATGCAGGCTGTTTCGGGTCGCAATTCATGGTGGATTGCATGGCAATTCAGCCTGTTTTGCACTCAAGAACAGGCTGAATTGCAACCTAAGATAGGCTGGACTACAGCCTCACCCCCAGCCCCTCTCCTTGGGAGAGGGGCTGGGGGTGAGGCTTCTCAATGAAAAAAGTTTTCTAATCATCTGCTCCATCTGCTCCGTGTGCAAAATGTGTTGATAGCCAGGTGGTTGAAGGCATTACAGATAGGGAGCAGATGGGAGGAATCTGCTCCCCATCTGCTCCCATGTAACAATCTGATTATCAGCGAATGTTGCAGATATGCAGATTTTTGACAAAAACTATTTCACCACTTTCTTGCCATTGATGATGAAGATGCCCTTGGTGGCGTTGCTCACTCGCATGCCGCTGAGGTTGTAGATGGCATGGTCGTCGGCGTTTGTGGCGCGAGTGTTGACGACTTTCACAGGGATGTCGTCGCTGAGCCCGATGCGGCTCTTGAACTCCTTGGGTGCATTGGCAAACACCTTGGCCTTGGCATATCCGTCAGCCTGCTCGGCGGAGAGAATGGTCTCATACTTCTTGTTGCCGGTGGCGTGGGTAAACTCGATGACGTTTGTGGCGGGCGAGATGTTCTTGCCGCTTTCGTCCATGGTGTTGTACTCGTAGAAGGCATCGGCGGCGCAGTTCATGCCTTTCACGGTGAAGCGGCTCGATGCGATCTTGGCGGGCTGCTTGAGCGTGGTGTTCAGCCAGGCCAGCTTCGAGGGAGCGTCCCATGAGCGTCCCCAGTTGAAGGTGGCCGAGTGGCAGTCGACGGTGCAGCCCTGCATCACGTAGCCATACTCCTTGGCATTGTTGGGAGCGGCGATGGTCACGTCGCCCTTGCCCTCGGTGGTCTCGCGGCTCTCGAGGGTGAAGGTGGTGTTTTCGTAGAACACGTCGCCTCCGCCGCAGACGAAGTCTACCAGTCCGTGAATGTCGCAGTCGACGAAGTAGAACTGTCCGCTGTTGTTGCTGCTATAGTAGGTGTCCTGATAAGAGAGCATAGTGACGTTGCGGCATACGGTGTAGTTGCCCCGGTCTTGCAGGCAGACGGCGCGTCCGGCACTGGCAGCAGCCTTTCCCGTCTTGGGGTCGTAGTAGGGGAAGGCGTTTTTCAGCGTGAGGTTTTCGAGTGTGAGGTACTGGCTGGCGTTGTAGAGCGTGGCTGTGACGCCGATGCCCTCTGCCTCGGGCAGGTTCTGAATGACGACCCCCTGCTGGCTTTCGCCCTTGATGGTGATGTTGTTGCCCGAGATGGTGGTGAGGGTGGCCTTGCCCAGGTCGTAGGTGCCGTTGGGCAGGTAGATGGTGGTATTGCCCTCGCCGTTGGCCGAGTTGATGGCCAGTATGAGGCTGGCTCCGTCGCCGGCAGGCACGAGATAGGTGTTGGTGTCTTCATCTTTCTCGACGAAGGCGTTCACGTTGTAGACGGCTACCTTGTGCAGATAGCCACCCTTTTCGAAGGTGAAGGTGAGGCGCGCGGGTGCCCCGTCGTAGTTGAAGGTGGTGGTGGCCCCGTCTTGTTCGGCCTTGGCAGGCAGGTCGTTCTTCAGTACGTTGCCGCTGGCATCGGTGATGGTGAAGGTGGTGGCGTTGCCATACTGGCAGAGGGTGAGCACGATCTGAGCCTTTCCAGCCACCTCGACGGTAAACGAGCCGCCGTCGCTGAAGCTGAAGCCGTGGTTGTTGTAGTAGGAGCCGCCCTCGACGCTGAAGGTCTCGTGGTCTTCGGGGTAGAAGATGTTGCTGGTGAGGTCGTAGATCTGCACGCTGCCCACGCTGACGCTCTCCTTTGGCGTCACGCTGGCCTTCACGGTGGTATTGCCGGTCACGGTGTCGGTGGGCTTCACCTTCACGCCGTTGCTGTAGGTCCAGCCCCTGAAGGCCGAGCCTTCGGCAATGGTGAGGTCGGCCTCGGTGTAGGGAACCTCGCCCAGGGCGTCGCCCTCGAACACCTTCTTCGTGCCAAGCGTGTTGCCGTCCTGGTCCTTATAGGTGATGGTCACCTCCTGCACCTCAGAGGCTTCTGCCTTGAAATAGGGCAGATACTGAATGGTGGCAAAGGTGAGCACGGTGGGTTCGCCGGTATAGATATAGGTGATGGCAGCCTGGTCCTGATGGTAGCAGGTGGCCGTCTTGGGGTCGAGCGTGGCGAGGGTCTCGCCGGCGGCGTTGGTCACGGTGAAGGTCTTGTTGGCATACTGGCATCCGCCGATGGTGAACTTCACGGTGCCGTCGACGGGGACGGTGAGCGTCACGTTGCCGTAGCCGTGGCTGTCGCCGCGCTTGGTGCCGCTGAACGTCACGCCCTGCGGCAGCTTCGAGGCATCGAACTCGCCGCTCATCTCGGCATTGGTGATCTCGAAGTCGACGAACGAGCGTGCCACGTTCTCCTTGAACACAATCTTGGTGAGCACGCCCTCGGACGATGTCTTGCGGTTGATGTAGATGCCCGTCACGTCGGCAGGAATGTCGATGGTGGCGCTGTTGAGGTCTTCGAGCTCCTCGGTGTCGGCAATGAGGTCGCCCTTGGTGGCCTCGCCGTTGGCGATGGTGCAGGCATAGACGCTCACGCCAAACTTGCCCGTTCCGCTGCGGCGGCCGAAGGTGAGGGTGAGCTTGCCGGCCACGGGAGCCTTGGCAAAGAAGGCATAGCCGCTGGAGTTGAGCTTGATGCCCTTCAGCCCGTTGTTGGTGCCAGCGGCATCGTTCACCTTCGAGGCATAGTAGAGACCATTGTCGGGATTGGCCGCAGGGGCAGCCTCGGTGTAGTCCCACGTGAGGTCGTTTTCGCCTGCAAGCGCGGGCAACGCTGCAATGCACAACAAGAGCATTGCAAACATGCGATGTAGAAGTTTCTTCATACTTGAAATGTTTTGGTTATTAGATAGATTTACTTGCTGGGTGCAAATTTACACTTTTTATTTCTAATCCGTGCTTTTTCATTGCAAAATTTTTCCATATCTCGGTTTTTATCCTTAACTTTGCAACGAGTTCATTCACACTGTATTATTCATTTAAACTAACAAAATTGCTTATGAGAAAATTGTTTACCCTTATTGCTGCTGCCATGATGGCAGCGAGTGTACAGGCCCAGGTGATTACCTTTACCGCTGGCGAGAAGCCGGCAGAGGGCTTCGCTAACGGCGCTTTCAAGCTTACTTATGTCGACACCGACGGTAAGATTGCCGTAGATGGCAACAACTGCTATTTCGGCACGGAGGAAGCCCAGACAAAGTTTGAGGCACGGCTGAAGACCGGTGGCAAGTCGAGTTCGAAGAACAATCTTACCGCTACCGTCCCGGCTGACGGCGTATTGAAGATTTGCGTGCGCACGGGCAGCAACAGTGCTACCGACCGCACGCTGGTGCTGACGCAAGACGAGACCGAGCTTTTCAACCAGGTGGTAGAGGAATCCAGCAAGAAGCTGGTGAAGGGCATGGACGAGAGCGATCCTGAGAAGGAGACCAGCGTCTATCCCGTGATCAGCGTTGCCGTGAAGGCAGGCGACGTGGCCATCACCTATCCTGTGGGCAGCATGAATTTCTATGCCTTCGAGTTTGTGGCCGGGGGCGAAGATGCTGCTGTGAAGACGATAGGCCTGTCTGGCGCACAGCGCGGACAGACCTATAACCTCGCCGGCCAGAAGGTGGGCGACGGCTTCAAAGGCATTGGCATCAGAGACGGTAAGAAGGTGGTGATGAAGTAAAGAAAGAGGAGCCTCATGAGGCTCCTCTTTCTTTACCGCAGGATTTTCCTGCTCTCGGTCTTTCCGTTGGCCAGCCGCTGCACGCGAATGCATGCACCCTTCTGTGGCTGGGTGCCGAGGCGCTGGCCCTGGAGACTGTAGTATTGCGTGTCGACGATGCCGGCGGCGGTGTCGATGGTGGCAATGCCGGTGCTGGCCTTCCAGGCAGGGTAGTATTCGTCGACCGTGGAGAGAGCGTCTTCGTTCTCGGCCTTCATGATGTGCTCCACGAGCGAGTTCAGGTATACCTCGAGATTGGTGTACCATTTCTTCTCCGTGTCGAGCGTGTAGGTTTTTCCGTCGGCGGCACTGTTGGGGTCCAGCCCGTTGGCCGTCTCCCATTCGTCGGGCATGCCATCCTGGTCGGTGTCGAAGCCGGCCGGCCGTGAGGTGCTCTCAAGGGTATAGGTTCCCTGGTCTTTTACGAAGTCGATGATGCCGGGCAGGTGCTTGATGGTCTTTCCGTCGCCGGTCTTAGTGGCCGAGCCAGTGTAGTGGGTGGTGCCGTTTTCGGCTTCGTCCATGTAGCGGGCATCGACCGCATCGCGATGGAGCGACGCCCCACCGTAGGCCAGCACCTTCTCGAAGGCTTTCTGTGCCGAGTGGGTGGTCACCTCGCCGGCATCGACGGGGCTGTCCATCTTGATTTTCACGCAGTCTACGTTGCTCGCGTTCTTCACGTAAGTCACGCCGGTTCCATAGAGGTGCTTGGCATCGGGGCAGTAGCGCTCGCCGTTGATGGTAGAGGTGCCATTGTCGTAGATGACGCCCTTCCAGTCGTAGTCCTGCGCGTTGCTTCCGGCGGCGGTCACATAGTTGCCGTTGATGTAGTATCGCGAGCAGTAGCCCATGAAGTCTGAGCCGGAGGCATTGTCGCTGGTGGCCACCGAGACTTGCGTGACGCGCGTCTTGTTGACCGTGGCTGGCCCGGCCTTGTAGTAGTTGTTCACGATGTTGATGTTGCCGCCGCCGGTGCCTCCATAGCAGCCGTTGCCGTTGCCCCAGTTGTACATCACGCAGTTGCGGAAGTCGACGATCTCTGCTTCGATGGAGCTGCCGTAGTTGGCGGTGTCGTAGCCCGTCCAGTTGTAGCGTGCACCGCAGAAGCGTGGCACGCGGTTCTGCATGTGGCAGAGGAAGTTGTGGTGGAACGAAGCCCCCTTGCCTCCCCAGATGCCGCCGTAGCTATGCTCGCCCTTGGAGTGGCCGGGGTTGGCCAGTGCCTCGCCCAGGGTGCACCACTGCATGGTGAAGTGCTTGTTGTCGTAGAACGATGCCAGCTCGTCGATGCTCCAGGAGAAAGAGCAGTGGTCGAGCATGATACCGTCCTTCTCACGTTGCCAGGTGCAGTCGGCACCGTCGTTGACGTCTTGCTCCTCGCCCCGACGGAAGCGGACGAAGCGGATGATGTTGTTTGCTCCCGGCCGTATGGTGCGGTAGCGCAGGGTGATGCCGGGGTAGGGAGCCGTCTGCCCGGCGATGGTGATGTTGTCTTTGATGCTCAGGTCGCTCTTGAGCTCGATGATGCCCGCCACGTCGAACACGACGATGCGGTTTTTGCTCTGCACGGCCGAGCGCAGCGAGCCCGCGCCGGAGTCGTTGAGGTTGGTCACGTGTACCACGGTGCCGCCACGCCCGCCAGTGACGTAGCGGCCATGGCCCTCGGCACCGGGAAAGGCCGGGGCTTGCGCCATGGCAGCAAGCGTGAGTGACGCAAAGGTGAGGGTAGTAATTGTTTTTTTCATTGATGGTGTATGTTTGTTTTGTGAATATTGCTTATTGCATGCGCTTCAGCCCTTCCCATCGCACGTTCCACCGTCCGTCGTTGGGGAAGCCGGGGGTCAGCCCCTGCGTGCATCCGTCCCATCCGGCCAGCATCATGGCCACGGCAGTGAGCAGGGCACCATTGCCGGGCAGGTAGAGGCGCAGGCGGTCGGCGGTCTGGAAGTTGTGACCGTTTTTCAGATAGGTGTTCTTCTGCGTGTCGATGAGCAGTGCCTGCAGTGCCACGTCGGGTTGGCCCAGGCGTGCGGCAGCCATGGCCACCATGCCATAGTCCCAGCCCCAGGTGGTGGCCCAGTTCCAGTGCTGCATCACCCAGTCGAGGGTACGCTGCATCGTGTCTTCTTTATATAAAGGTGTATGGGGCAGCAGCCCACAAGCGCCCAGCACGGCGGGGTGGTCGTTTCGGCATTTCTCGGTGAAGGTCTCGTTGCTCACGGCCTTGGCACCGCCTCCCACGGTGTCGAAGGGGTCGAAGCTCTTCAGCGCCTTCGTGTTGCCCTTGGGCAGTCCGGCGGTATAGATGCCATTGGCCTCGGGCAGCGACGAGAGCGAGTTGATGATCTTGTCCCATTGCGCATGGCGCTGCAGGCCCTGCCGCTCGCGCCACTGCTGGGCCACGCTCAGGCCATAGTGCCAGTAAGCCAGTTCGAAGGGGTGGTTGAAGGAGAAGTCTTTCGACATAGACTCCTGCATGGCCGTCTCGCCTTGCAGGAAGAAACGGCGCGTCTTGCTGTCGTAGCTGGCGAAGCTGGCCATGAACTCTGCGGTCTCTTCCACCAGACGGGCGTATTTCTTCAAGGTTTCGGGTGTGGGGTTGGCACGATACATCTCCTCGGCCATGTAAATGTAGTGCGGCTGCTGCCAGACGAGGAACGAGCCCGTGTTCGAGGGAGCCTCGCCTGCCCAGGGGTCGGTCATCTTCATCCAGCGAATGCCGCTGAAACCCTGTCGTTGGGCAATCGCCCTGGCTTCGGGATAGGCCACTCGATTATACCAGTCGAGCACCGTTGCCACGGTCTTTGGGCGGCTCCACAGGGCGAAGTCTACCATGTGCCACCATGTCATCTCGAGGTGTGGGCGGCCAAACCAGGAGTTGTAGGTGAGTCCCGTCTCCTGTGGCGGGGTGCTGTTGGCACAGTTCACCTGGGTGAGGTATTGCGAGAGCACCACGCGGCGCTCCAGCTCGGGGGCTCGCGGGTCGGTGCAGGCGCCGAAGTCGGCAAAGGCCCCTTCCTGCCACCAGCGGTTCCATGCCTTGAGCACAGAGCGCAGGGACTGGTCGAAGACGAGGGTGGGGGGGATAGTGGGAGAGGTGGAGGAGGTGGGGGATGCCGCGATAAAATCGCGGCCCACAGAGATGGGGGAGGCGGAACTGTATTCGGCCTCGAAGGCCAGCACGTCGCTGGTGGTGGAAAGCTCGAAATAGTGGCGGTCGCACTCCTGGAGATGGGCGTCGCCCTGCCAGCTGAGGGTGAGGAAATAGCGTGTGGTGTCTAACTGATGCTCGATGGTGGCAAAGTTGGTGCCACTGCTCATGATGCGCGAGGCATGGCGATGGGGCTTGGTGAGGTCGGTGGCGGCATCGGCATGCTTGCCCGTGGGGTAGGGCAGGCGTATGGCCACGGTGGCCCGACGGTCTTTCAGCAGCTGCGACTTGATGCGGTAGAGCACGGCATCTTTGTTCTGCAGGGCAGCTGTGGTCACGTCGACAGGGGTACCGTCGGCCACGAATCGCGATTCGATCACACCATCATAGAGCTTCAGCTCCTGATCGATGGCTTTCAGGTCGCTGAGGGCCACGGGCTTGCCATCGGCATGCTTCATGTCGAGGCCAATGATGCCGAGGTTCAGCCGGTGGGGGTTCACGCGGAAATATTCCGTGGCGGCAATGCGGCGGGAAGCAGCGATGGAATCGCTGCCCACAGGGACAGCCGCCATAGAATGGCGACCCACAGGGACGGCTTTGCGTTTTTTGTTTTCGATGGCATAGACCTCGGGGTGGCCATGGCCCAGGTCGAAGGTTTTCTGGGTTTCGGCAGGCTTGAGCTGATGGGTGTTGGGAAACGAGTGCCAGCCCCAGTCGCTCATGGCCGTCAGGGGGATGCCTGCCTCATAGTCGGCGGGGTAGCTCTGCAGCCCGGTCACGTCGACGGTGGTGGCGAAATGGCCGTTGCCCACGGTGAGCGATGCCAGCGGGTCGGCCTTGGTAATCTTTGGGTTGTTGCGCGAGAGCACCGCCTGACGGTCTATCTTCTGCATCACGTTGTCGGTGGTGTAGCCCATCTGCTCCATCTCGAGCGAAGCCCAGATAAACGGACCCAGGCCCTTGGCATCGTTGTCGCGAATGGGTTCGGAAAGATAGTAGGCATACGAGCCGTCGCGGTTCTTGCTCTCCTTGGCCTTTGCCTTGGGGTTGATTTTCTTCAGTGCGGCTTCTACCTGCGGGCTGATGCCCGGTCCCAGTCCGGCCACGGCGCAGCACTGTGTGAGCGAGATGGTCTTGTCTTCATTCACGCGAATGAAGTTGTTGATGATGCCGCGATATGCCTTGATGCCCGCCTCGCGGTATTTCGTGCCCAGATAGCCTTTGCGATAGGCCTTGAGCAGGGCATAGGCAAACATGCTTGAGCAGGTGCTCTCCAGGTAGTTGCCCTCGCGCCCGGGCTGGTCCATCACCTGATACCACACGCCGGTAGCTTTGTCCTGCCATTTGATGACGGCATCGAGGTCTTTGCGCAGCAGGTCGATCACCTCGTTGCGTCGGGCATAGTCTTCGGGCAGGGCGTCGAGCACCTCGATGAGCGCCATGGTGAACCAGCCTTGTGCGCGTCCCCAGCAATGCTGCGAGAGGCCCGTCAGCCTGTCGGCCCAGAACATGTTGCGGTTCTCGTCGTAGGCGTGGCGGTTGAGGCCCGTGTTGGGGTCGAGTGTGCGGTTGTAGGTAGTGACGAGCTGGTTCACGGCATCGTCGTAGATTTCTTGGATTCTCCGGCTTCCCTGGCCCTTCTGCCCCTTCTCGGTGATGGGAGCCGTGAGGCAACGGTAGGGCAGTCCCATGAAGATGCCGTCGAGCCACACCTGATAGGCGTAGATGGCCTTGTGCCAATACACCTTGTCGGCCACGGTGCGTGGCTGCTCCTGCAGCTGCTTCATCATGGTCTGCATGGCCTTCAGGTTCTTGGCTTCCGGCCAGTGCTGATACATGCGGGTGACGAAATGGCCGGTGCGAATGTTGTCGAGGTTGTAGTCCAGCAGGTTATAGCCCCGTATCTCTCCCTTCACGTTGATCATCGTGTCGGTGTAGAGCTTGCAGTAGTCCAGAATCTTCTGGTCGCCGTAGCGCAGGTAGGTGTCGAGCATGCCCTCGAGCTCGATGCCCATCACGTAGCTCCACTTGGGTTTCTTTGCGAAGTCGAGCATATAGCTCTGCGGCGTGCGCTGCATCTCGCTGTAGGTCATCCATTGCGAATAGTGCTTGTAGGGCTTCTCGATGAGTGCGAGGCCGCCGTTGATGAACAGGCGGTCGAAGCGCACGTCGCGCATCTTGCCGCTCATGAAGTTTCCTTCCTTCACGCCATTGAAATGGCAGTCTTTCACGTTGATGTCGTAGACGTAAGTGTCTTCTTCCAGTCCGATGATCTGCACGCCGTATTTCGACTGCCCGCTGGTGATGTTCTCGATGTTCACGTTGCGCACGGTGGGGTAGAAGCCCCGGCAGCAAATCTCGTTGTGCTCGTAGTCGAGGTTGATTTTGAGCACGCTCTCCTTGCACACGCCCACCTTGATGTTGCGGGCGTTGATATTTTCGATGATACCTCCGCGGCACGAGTTCGTTTTTATGCGAATGACGCGCTCCAGGTGTGGCGAGTCCATCACGCAGTCGTGGGCGAACACGTTTTGGCAACCGCCGCTGATTTCAGAGCCGATGACCACGCCACCGTGTCCGTTTTTCATCTCGCAGTTGCGTATGATGATGTTCTTCGACGGCATGTTTCGTTCGCGTCCGTCACGGTTTCGCCCGCTCTTGATGGCAATGCAGTCGTCGCCGGTGTTGAAGAAGCAGTCTTCTATGAGCACGCGGTCGCAGCACTCCGGGTCGCAGCCGTCGCCGTTGGGCCCGCTGTTGATCATCTTCACCCGTCGCACGGTGACGTCGGTAGAGTGCAGGGGGTGTATGACCCAGAAGGGCGAGTTGAGCAGGGTGACGTCTTCCAGTAGTATGCGCTGACAGTTGTTCAGGTTCACCAGCTGAGGCCGCAGCCCGTCTTTGGGTCCGAACACGCGCTCTGGCGAGCGTTCGCCTTTCTCGTTGTAGAGGGGGATGCCGTCTTCTCCGTTTTGCAATAGCCGAGGCCGGGCCTCCGTCTTCTGCGTGACCATGCCCTCTTTCCACCCGAACTTGGGCGCACCGCACCACGGCCACCATGTCTGGTTGGAGCCGCCGCCGTCGATGGTTCCCCGTCCGGTGATGGCGATGTCGGTGGCTTTGAAGGCATAGACGCATGGCGAGAGGTTGAAGCATTCGAGTCCTTCCCACGATGTCTCTACGATGGGGTAGAGGTCTGGCTCGAAGGCGAAGTGGAGCACGGCCCCTTCCTCTACATGCAGGCAGACATGGCTCTTCAGCTCGATGGCCCCTGTCGTGAAGGTCTGTCCGGCAGGCACCACCACGCGGCCACCGCCCTTCTTGGCACATTTGTCGATGGCCTTCTGAATGGCTTGCTGATTCTGGGCCGCCGTAGCCGTTGGCTTGGCACCAAACTTGGTGATGGGATAGTCCTTTCCACTGATTTGTGGCGCCTGGATGCTCTGCTCAATCTGGCGGTAGAGAGCCTCGTCCCACTCCTTGGCATGCAGGGAGAGTGCTGGCAACAGGAGCATGGTGAGAATTAGTCTCAGCATTGATTTCGTCATAACGGAATAATAGTAAATTAGTCTAAGTTGCAATGAGATTGCAAAAATACGGAAAAAAACTGAAACCGCCAAATGTTGAGCGGTTTAATCTCGCCTTACCACGCGAGTCGCTCCCGAAATAGAATATTCATGCAAGGAAGATTGAAAAAAAAGTGTGCCTGTTTCGGGCACACCCTTTGGTGGTTAGTCCATGTGGAAAAGTTCTGGCAGGGGGATCGTGACGGGCGAGTTGTCGGGGTTCACCTCCATGATGTCTGCCATCATGTCCCACCATTTCTGCGTGATGGGGTCTACGTTTTCGGTGTCTTGCGACGAGCCTTCCTTCGAACACTCCTGATAGGCAAAGAGAATGTTGGTGTCTTTGTCCCAGTAAATGCTGTAGTTGCCCACTCCCTGCTCTTTGATCATCTGCTTCAGTTCGGGCCAGATGGCGGCGTGGCGCTTGGCATACTCTTCCTCAAAGCCTGGCTTGAGAAACATTTTGAATGCGAATCTACGTGTCATAGTCGTTTTGTTTTGTTGAATTGGTTAATGATAGGAAATATCCTAATTTGTAGAGTTTGAAGATGGTGAGGCTGGGAGCATCTCCGCACAGGTGGCGCCGTTCTAATGAGCCGAAGACTCTGTGCCACAGCCTGATGGCCGCTTTCGTGATGCCCAGGTGCATGCCGTTGGTCAGCGTGAGCAGCGAGTTGTAGCCCCGTAGGTCTTTGCGGAATTGCCATAGCGTGCGTATGCCCTCTTCGGTTTTGGCCACGAAGCGGGCGTTGTCTTCGAAGATGCTGAAGCCTACCGGACAGTCGATGTGGTCGATGCCTATGCCCGCCTTGCGCAGCTGTTTGCCCAGGAGCACGTCTTCGTAGCCATAATGGCGGAAGCGCTCGTCGAAGGGGTGTGCCAGCATCAGGTCGCGCCGGATCATGAAGTTGGCCGTGTGGAAGTCGCGGTAGGGGCGCTTCCTCCGTTGCTCGGTGGTGTGGGCGGGTTCGGCCGCCTTTTCGTAGATGTAGCGCAGGTTCTTGCCGGCCGGCGCTTTGCCCACGATGTAGCCGCCATAGGCCACCTCCTGGGCGGCAGATTCCAGATAGGCGTGCAGGAAGTCGGGGCGCACGATGTCCATTTCGCAATCCTGAAAGAGCAGCCACTCGTATCGTGCCTGCTGGGCCAGGAAGTTGCGTATGGCAGCCCGGCCGCAGTTCTTCTTTCTTATTATATATCGGCAGTGGGGCAATGCTTCTATGGCCTTGTTGGCTTCTATACATTGCTGTTGGGACGAGCCGTCGTCGGCTACGATAATCTCGTAGCTCAACTGGCTTATGGCCTCTGCCTGCAGGCAGAGTTGCTCCACCTGCCGCGTGCAGTTGCCATTGTAGACGGGTATGAGAATCGACAGTTCGTGCTTCATCAGGGCACAAAATTACTTAAAAGTTTGAAGTTTTAAACAGTGAGTTAGGAGTTTTTATCGCAAAAAACTATAAAAAGCGTTAAAAGGCATGGTGCTGCATCTTGCTTTCTGCTTTAAGCTCTTGTTTTTTTACTACCTTTGCAGCCGCTATTACGAGATAGTAGCATGAAATTCAAAATTTAACAAACAAAAACATTACAAAACAACATGGCAACAAAAATCAGACTGCAGCGCGGTGGCCGTAAGGGCTATGCTTTCTACAGCATCGTAATCGCCGACGCTCGTGCACCACGTGATGGTCGTTTCACTGAAAAGATTGGTTCTTACAATCCTAACACCAATCCTGCCACGGTAGACTTGAATTTCGACCGTGCACTCTACTGGATAGAGGTAGGCGCCCAGCCCACCGATACCGTTCGCAACATCCTCAGCCGTGAGGGCGTTTACCTGATGAAGCACCTGAAGGGTGGCGTGAAGAAGGGCGCTTTCGACGAGGCTGCTGCCCAGAAGAAGTTCGATGCATGGAAGGCCGACAAGCAGAAGGGCCTGGAGAAGATTGCAGCCGAGGAGGCAAAGGCAAAGAAAGATGCCGCTGCCAAGGCTCTCGCTGAGGAGAAGAAGGTGAACGAGGCAATTGCCAAGAAGGTGGCCGAGAAGAAGGCCGCTGCCGAGGCTGCCGCCGCTGAAGCCGCTGCTCAGGCTGAGGCTCCCGCCGCTGAAGAGGCTCCTGCCGAGGCTTGATTTAGTGAAGAGTGAAAAGTGAAGAGTGAAGAATTTGCTACCGCCAAAGATGGGAGGCCGTAGGCAATTCTTCACTCTTCATTTTTTACTCTTCACTCTTCACTTTTTACTTTTCACTTTTCAATGCCATGCACATCGTAGAGATACCATCTTTTTTCCCCCCTTATGGCGGCGAGTTCTGTCTGGAACAGGCTGGCGCCTTGCAGCGGCGGGGGCATCAGGTAGGTATTGTGAGCAATGTGCAGCTGTCGGTGAAGCGCAGCCTGCCGGCATATTTTTCCCTGCCTTATGGCAGGCAGTGGGACGAGCGTGAAGGCATGCCGCTCTACTATGGCTATCAGCGGGGCGTGCCTCGCGTGATACGATTCAATGTGCATCGTTGGGTGACCATTGTGAGAAGTATGTTTGGGCAGTATGTTGCCCGACACGGCAAGCCCGACGTGCTGCACGCCCACTGTGCCAAATGGGCGGGCTATGCTGCGATGCTCCTTGGACGAGAGTGGCACATACCCTATGTGATTACCGAGCACATGCCCTTGTGGAACTATCAGGAAGAGTTCGGCCCCGCTCCCAGCAAAGCGTGGCAAGTGCCGCTGTTGCGCGAAGCCTACGAGCAGGCCGCCTGCGTGATAGGCGTTTCCGAGGAACTGCAAGATGACCTTTCCTGCTATTTCGGGCGCAACTATCGGTATGCTTTCATCTCCAACCTTATCGACACCCGGTTCTATCACTATCAGCCAAGACAAAGGGCGGCGGGCGAACCCTTCCGTTTCGTATGTCCTGCCATCTACACATGGCGCAAAGGCTACGATGTGCTATTGGCGGCCATGGGACGCATGCGGCACAGCCATGTAGAGCTGCACGTAGCCGGCAGCGGAACCGACGGCAAAGCCTTTCGCCACTTGCTCGATGGCAGCACGGTGGCAGGCAGGGTGACGGTGCATGGCGCACTCGACAAGACACAGATGCGCGACCTGCTATGGCGGTGCCATGCGGTGGCGCTGGCCACCCGTGGTGAGGTGCAGCCGCTTTCGCTGCTCGAGGCCATGAGCACGGGCATCCCCTATGTGTCGACGCAGGCAGTGCCCCGTTGCGAACGGTGTGAAGGCACGCGTGTGGTTCCTGTCGACGATGTCGAGGCTTTTGCTGCGGCCATGGACGCAATCGTCGACGATTCGGCCGTCGACGGCAAAGCCATCTCCGAATGGGTGAAGCGCATGGCTTCGGAAGAGATTGTGGCTGCGCAGATAGAATCGGTGTTGCAGGCGGCTGTCAGTGCTTCAGCCCGATGAGTAGCCGGCGCAGGAACAGTGCCGTGCGCCATGTTGCCTTCCCACTGGTGACAGCGAGCACGAAAAGCGTCTTCTTGTCGGCGGCGATACCCAGTTTCTGTTGTAGGCAGAGCAGTTCGCTACGCAACTGCGGACTGTAGGCCCGGAAGGCGTGCATGGCCATTGCGAACAGGCGCTCTTGCAGATGCCGCTCCACATGCTTGTTGTCGGGGCCGTAGCGAGAGGAAAGATAATGCACGAGCTGGGTGGTCTGGCAGACAAAGCGGAACTGGCGTGCTTCGTCTTTGTGAGACGATACCGACTCGTGGTTCACGCTGTAGCTGAGCGTCACGTCGGGCAAGTAGGCTATTTGCCCTTGCCGCGCCAGCATGAAGGTGAGCGAGAGGTCTTCGCAACCAAATTCCTTGTTGCGGAAGAGGTAGGTGTCTTCTTCGTATGCTTTCAGGAATGCCGCCTTCCTGTAGAGCGCGGTACACAGGTGTACCACGGGCAGGGTGGTCTGGGTGAGTATGGCCTCGAGCATGCTTCGGCCATCGACGAAAGCACTGGTAAAGCAGCGCTCGCTGTGCTTGCTGGTGTTGCCGGTGGCCTCGTCGTAGTAGAGCCAGTCGGTATGCACCATCGTCACGTCGTCGTGCTGTTCCAATATGCAGAGTTCTTTTTCCAGTTTCAGCGGGTCGGTCCAGAAGTCATCGCCGGCGCAGTCGGCAATATATTTCCCGCTGGCCTGTAGCAGACAGTCGAAGTAATTGTCTACCACCCCTTTGTTCCGTTCATTGGCAATCAAGACGATTTCTTGTGGGTGGCGCGAAGCATACTCCCTGCAAATGGCCAACGTGTTGTCGGTAGAGCAGTCTTCGCCTACAATGATTTCGATGGGCAGCCGGCATTGTTGCATGAGGATGGAGTCGAGTGCCCTTGCGATGGTGTGCTCTTGGTTGTAGGTGGTCATGATGACCGAGATCTTGTCTTCCATATTATCTTTCGCGGCTGGAAAAGGGCAGTGTGCTGACGAGGAATCGCAGTCCTATGGTCGAATTGGTGGCGATGCGGAAAAGTTTATATTTCTTTGTGTAGTCGTGGTCGGGTAGGGGAAAGAGCCCCTTTTCCCTCAGCTCTTCGAGAAAAGTTTCCACCTTTTCGTATGATTTCGTCTGCATGATGACATTGTAGATAAGGTCCATCGTGAGTTGTGCCACCCTTCGCTGCAAGGCCATGCGCTCTACGATGGGCAGTGTCTCGCTCAGCGTGTTCAGTCGTATGATGATGTCTTTCATGTCGTTCTGTTTCTTCTCCTGCACTTCGGGGGTTGTCGTTGTGATGATGGAGTTGTTGCGCAGACGGTAGAAATAAGCCTGGGCAGTAGTGGCCAGTACCTGTTCGGCCCTGAGCATGAGCAGTGGGGTGAACTCTTCGTCTTCGTGGTAGATGCCGGGCGTGAATCGCAGCTGCCCCAGTATGGCCCGTCTGAACAGATAGCTGCACGCGCTGCCGTGCAGGTTGTTCCGTCGCATGTAGGCAGCGCCGTTCATCCGTTCTTCTGCGTCGGTGTAGCTTGTCGGCGATCCTTCGGTGCTTGTCATGCGAAACAGCACCATGTCTATGTCGGTGTAGCGGGCTATGTCGAGGCAATGCTCGTAGGGTGACTGTATGAGATAGTCGTCGCCATCGATGAACTGCACATATTCGCCTGTAGCCATGCGCAGGGCGGTGTTGCGGGCCACGCTCAGTCCCTGGTTTCGCTGGCGAATGTAGATGATGTGGTCGGCCCTGTCGGCCAAGGCTTCGAGCGGGGCATGTGCCGAGCCGTCGTCGATGAGTATGATTTCGCGCTCAAAGGCGCGCAGCGAAAGGCATAGTATGCTGTCGATGCACTGGCAGAGCATGTCTGCAGGCAGGTTATAGCATGCAATGATAAAGCTGATCAGCGGGTGGCCGGTGTCTTGTGTCGTATGGTGTAAATGGTTCATCGGGCTGCAAAGGTAGGCATTTTTGTGTAGTTCACAAAACAATTAATCTGTTTTTTGCCCTTTCGACCTGAGTTTCAGTCGTTGCCATGCCATGTGCAGATCCATACGCTTGTTTATCTGATAGAGGCTGTAGGCGATGCCTGTGATGGTGGTGGAAGCCATGATGCCATAGCTTGCCCAGACGTTGGGCAGGTAGGCAGCCAGGAAACAGCTGCCCGAGAGCAGCAGCGTGATGGTGAGCACCCTTACGGCATCGCTCGAGAGATGGTAGCCGTAGCGCCATCGTGTCAATACGATGCAAACGACGACGTCGATGACGGCAGAGCAGAGCGCACCGTAGCCCAGGCCGTCGATGCCGGCAAACAGGTAGCAGCCCGATATCACGGTGAAAGTCTTCAGGTTGCCCCACACCACCTCTACCCAGAAGATGTAGTTCTTGTCGCCTTTGGCATAGGCCAGATAGTCCATGGGAAAGCACAGCGCCTTGAAAATGCCGGCCAGTCCCATGAAGCGCACCACGGTGCGTATGGCCTGGAACTCGCCTGTGAGCAGGATGTTGATGAGCAGCGGGGCGGTGAGTATCATGAGCATCGACAGGGGCGTGACGATGAGCAGCACCATCTCGGTTTGCTGGCTCACGAAGCGGCGGGCCTCGCTCATGCGCTTCTTCACCAGGCTCGATAGTTGCGGATAGTAGTCGGTGGCCATGGCCGTGAAGATGATGGTGAGATACTGCATCGTAATCATGTTGGCGGCCTGATAGTAGCCCACGTCTTCCACCGACCCCGTGTTGCTGATGAAGATGGTGAGGGCGTATGTGGTGATGGTGCCGATGGCGGAGCCAATGGTCATGACCAAGCCGAACTGCAGGATCTCCTTTCCCTGTGCCCACATGTCGCGCCACCTTACGGGAGTCCGGGCAGTCTTTTTCCTGTACGAGGCCATGCGTATGGAAATATAATAGATGGTGCCGCTCAGGATCATTGCCGGCACGATGCCCTTCAGCCCCCAGATGTAGTAGATGGGTATGCTCAGCAGCAGTCCGCAGGCAGGCGGCACGATAGAGCACAGCGCCAGTTGCTTATAGCGTCGCAGCCCCTGCATCACGGCCATTTCGCCCATGCCCATGACGTTTACGAAGACGGCGATGCTCATGACGAGAAAGTAGGGCAGGTAGTCTTGCGACTCAAACGACATCTGCGACAGCAGGGGCGAGCATGCCAGCGTGAGCACCAAGCCCAATGCTGAGGCCATGAACACCAGTGTCCTCACGATGCGCACCGTGGCGGCCAGCGTCTGCTCGTTGCCGCTTTCGGCTTCTTGCGATATATTGCGCACGGCCGACATGTTGATGCCCATGAGGGCAAACTGTTGCAGCGTGTTGGCCGCATTGGTCAGCAGCGACATCACGCCCATTCCGCTGGAGTGCAGGATCATGGCCACCAGCTTCCCCCTCACGATATTGATGAGTATGTTCATGGCCTGGGCACCGCCGAAGACGGCTGTGCTCGACATGATTCTGCGGTAGTTGCTGGTGCGTTTTGTCACTGTGCTATAAATCTATTGCTATGACCTCGTAGCTTTTCCTGCCTACCCGTGCGGCAGCGTAGGGGAAACCGCTGTTGTGCATCTTGGCCGACTTCAGCAGATATGCCTTTTGGGCCTGGGCTATGAGGAAGAAGTCTATGAATGTTTTCTCGTAGTACTCATAATGGTGGGTGGTGTCGTTGCCTATGTGCGACACCGTGCCGGGAATCACTCTCACGTATGTCAGCGTTTGTGCCTTCTGGGCAAAGGTCTCGCTGTCCGAGCATATCAGTATCAGTTCGTCGCGATGGCGGTGGTGCAGCCGTTCCACCTGCCCGAGACAGGCGTCGAGCAGCAGTTTTTGCCCAGCGCGTGGCAGCGGCTCGCTGTAGGTCTCCTCGTTGAAGTCGTCGAGCAGGTTGCAGAACCGTGCCGACACCGTGATGTAGTGGCTGCCCAGCGAGCGCCTGGCCTTGTCGATGCTGGCCTGCAGGCGGGCCGAGGGGCGGAACAGTTCGGCGAACAGGGCGGCAAAGTCCTGGTCGTAGCTGAAGATGGCGTTCGAGTAGAAGTGCAGTTGCTTGCCATCGTGCGTGTGCAGCTGCTGCATGAAGTGCTGCCGTTGCCGCTCGCTCTCTTGTCGCGTGTCGGTCATGGTGTCTGCTATCACTGCCTGTGCCTGCGTCGGGGCGAAGGTCAGCTCGTCTTGCTTCATGGTCCAGTCGTAGACGTTGGGCTGCAGATAGTCGGCGAGGGGGAAGGGGTGGGTGAAGTAGAGCTTGAAGTCGTGGCCTTTCGCCTCCTTGCATGCGGCATACAGGCTTATTGCCCCCCTGAGGCGGTCGACCAGCCCGCCGCCCGCGATGTTGCCGCAGAACATGCTGATGGCATAGGGCCTGAAGCTGGGGTTTTCCGGTGCGTTCTCGTAGCTATGCCTTATTTGTCTGGCCATGGCCAGCTCCGACCGCTTGCGCAGCACCGTGTTGTGATAGTACGAGGGCGAGAGGTGCTGCGCTATTCTCTCTGCAATCCATTTCGGCGAATATCTCAATGCCATCGCCAGCAGTAGCAGCTTCTCGTTGCAGAGGTTCAGGAACCGCAGTCGCTCCTGCCATGCCAGCAGGCTGACGTCGATTCTGGCAAAAGCCTGCCTCAGGTCTATCAGTATCTGGCCGTCGGCATCGGTCAGCTGCTCGAAATGCTTCAGGTACTCTATGGCCATGCTGTGCCAGCCGTACAGCACTTTCTGGTTGGCCAGCCGGTATTCCTCGCTGTCTGTGCCAAAGTGTTGCTGTATCAGGTCGAGCAGCAGGTTGTTGGTCTTCAGCACGTGGAATATCTTTGGCGAGATTTTCTTGGTTATCGACAGGCCGTGTTTCTGATAGTAATAGCATGTGTCGGCAAAAGCCACCCTGTGTGCCAGTAGCAGGTAGTGTCGCTCGTCTACCTCGTCGCTGTACACCCAGATGGGTTCGTGCTCCTCCAGCCAGTAGATGTTGCCCCACACCTGCCGTCGGTACAGCCCTCCGTTGCAGCCTATGTGCCACTCGGGAATGGTCTCTCTCACCAGTTTGCGCCCTTCGTACACCTGGCTGGTGTCGAAGTCGGCATGGGGAAGCGTTTGTGTGGTCTTTCCAGAGTCGATGTCGACGAACACCATTTTGGGGTATACGATGTCGGCATTGGTGTCGGTCATCCGTTCCAGCATGCGCTGCAGGTAGTCGTCGTCCAGCCGGTCGTCGATGTCGAGCGGCAACAGCAGCTCGCCCCTCGACTGGAACACCGCCCTGTCGCGTGGCAGCTTGGCGGCTCCGCTGCCCGGCTGCCAGGTGTAGCTGATGCGGCGGTCGGAAGCGCCCAGGTGTCTTATCATCTCCCTGGTCTCATCGGTAGAGCCATCGTCGACCACCACCCATTCCCAGTTCGGGTAGGTCTGGCGGCACAGGCAGCCGTAGGCATCCTTGATGAAGCGGGCGCCATTGTATATAGGTGTCACTACCGATATGAGGGTTGCATCTTTCATTAAAACTTCATAATATTTTATATATAACGGATAATTTAACTGAATATTTTGTAATTTTGTGGCATCAAACCAAAAAAGTGTGATCATGATAAAAGACTTCAATTTCTATGCGCCCACGCGGGTCGTTTTCGGCCGGCAGGCCGAGGAGCAGCTCCCTCAGCTGCTCAGGTCGTGTGGTGCCTCGCGTGTGCTGGTACATTATGGTGGCGGTTCTGCCCGTCGGTCGGGCTTGCTCGACAAGGTTTTCGGCCTGTTGCAGCAGGCAGGCATCGGCTATGTCGAGTTGGGTGGGGTAGTGCCCAACCCCCTGCTCTCGATGGTAGAGCGTGGCATCGCGCTATGCCGTCAGGAGGGTGTCGACTTCATTCTGGCCGTGGGCGGCGGCAGCGTCATCGACTCGGCCAAGGCCATCGGCTATGGCGTGGGCTATGACGGCGACGTGTGGGACTTCTGGGATGGCAAGGCCGTGCCTCAGTCGTGCATGCCCGTCGGCGTGGTGCTCACCATTCCGGCGGCCGGCAGCGAGATGTCGAGCAGCACCGTCATCACCAAGGATGAGGGGATGCTCAAGCGTGGCATCAACAGCGACTTGTGCCGTGCCCGTTTCTGCATCATGAACCCTGAGCGCACCTATACGCTGCCCGCCTACCAGACGGCGGCTGGCTGCACCGACATTATGATGCACACCATGGAGCGCTTCTTCTCCGTCTACCAGGACATGACGCTTACCGATGCCATCAGCGAAGCCCTGCTGCGCACGGTGAAGGATTGTGCCGTGGCGGTGCTGAAAGCTCCGGAAGATTACCGGCTGAGGGCTCAGATAATGTGGGCAAGCTCGCTTGCCCATAACGACCTTACTGAGTGTGGCACCGAGAAAGACTTTGCCACCCACAAGCTGGAGCACGAGCTCAGCGCGCTCTTTGGCGTCACCCATGGTGCAGGCCTGGCCGCCCTGTGGGGTTCCTGGGCCCGCTACGTGCTGCCGGGCCGTGAGAGCCGCTTTGCTCAGTTTGCCGTCAATGTGATGGGCGTGGCCAACGACTTTGCACACCCCGAACAGACTGCCCTCCGTGGCATCGAGGCCATGGAGCAGTTCTACCGGCAGATAGGCATGCCCACCAGCATTCCCGAGCTGATAGGCCGACAGGCCACCGACGAAGAGATTGCCCAGATGGTAGCCAAGTGCAGCCGCGGGGGAACCATTACCTTAGGAGCCTTCTTGCCTTTGCATGAGGCCGACATGGCAGCAATCTACCGTCTGGCCAATACTTAGTAATAATTGTTCTTAAACCTAATTGCCTAATAAATGAAATACGAAGACACGAAGACACGAAGGGCTACGCCTACAAGGCTTCTATGGGCAATTACGTGAATTCGTTTCTCTTGGAAAGAAATCAGCAACAATAGGGAATAATCTCGTTCAACAGTAAGAATAATAATAATTTCTTCTTATTCTTGGAACAGATTTATCCTCATTGTTGCTGATTTCTTTCAAGGTGGGTTCTATTAATTCGCTTTGGCAGATTTCTGAGCTATTTGGGCTTTTATTTTGTAAGTTGAAGAAGGAGTGTAGCGGGCTACATGACTGATGAAACTTACGAAATAAAGACAAAAGAGCCAGAAAGATGACAAAAGGTTAATCACCCACCAATGTAAAACCAAACCGTGGGAATTAATAGAACCCACCTCAAAAAAACGATGACTTTTGGAAACGAATTGTCGTAATTGAACATAATTGCCATAATTTGTTCAAGTATCGTAAATCAAGAACTTCTTAACTTCAATAACTTCTTGACTTCCGAAAGTTGAATCATATTTATGCACCGCCGCGCTGCATAAATATCCGCTGAAAACCGCTGAGATTTAAAAATTCGGAAGCACGCAGTTCCTCGCTCGAAATTTTAAAATCTCGGCGTTATTTGTAATCGGTTGACAGCCAGTGTGTTGTAAAAACATGAAAAGACCGTTTTGCAATTTAGACTGGATTGGGTGGCGATTCAGCCTGAATTGCACTTCAATTCAGCCTGTATTGGGTTGCAATCAAGGCTGGATTGCAACCCAAAGCAGGCTGTACAAGCAGCCGTCCTGCATAAATGGCAGCATCTGGAGCCATCACGATGGCGCAACGGAGGCTAAACTGTGTCGCCCACGTCCATCGCAGGCATTTCCGGAGAAACCGTGGCAGCCTGCTGCCAGTCTAAACACACAAATTTCGTTTGTCTTGAAAATCGAAAAAATACATTGTATATTCATGCAACTTGACAGGAATGGCAGACAAATATCCAACTAACAGACACGCACCAGCGACTCTCCGAAAAACTCCGAGAGTGCAGAAAGGGTGCGGATGGTGAAGTTGTGCTGACCGCTTAGCCACTTAGTCACCTCGCTGGGACGTTTACCAAGAGCCTGAGCAAACTCCAACTTCGTTAAGCCACGCTGCACCATCAGTTCGTTGATACGATTGGAAATGGCAAACTCCAAGTCCACTTCCTGTTGGATGTCGGCAGGCACCGCCGTCAACATCTGTTTGAATGGGGTCTTCATCGTCTTCATAAGTCAAATGTTTTATCGGTTTCTATTTTGTTCTCAGATACAATGATGGTGCCGTCTTTTATGCCTTCTTTTATCAGACGGTCGAAGTTTTGAAGTGTCAGCACATAGCCGCTCAGTTCCTTGCTTTCCTCGTAAGTCTTTGTATTCTTCACACCACCGTTACCCAGAATAAGAATCCTGTCTGAAAGGCGCAGACAATAGAGCCTCAGTTTCGACTGCACGGTAGGCAATGCAACAACGTGGTCACTCATTTTGCCCTCGGGCCTGAAATAGCGTTCCAAGGCTCCAAAATCGACAATCTTGCCAAGGAAGCCCACAATGCGCATCAGGTCGGGACTGAATTCAACGTCATCCTTGAACTTGTTGAAAAACTGCTCAAACTCCGTGTCATTTTCCGTGATGAACTGGATGGTGTAAAGAGTGCAATTCTTTGCTTCTTCCACTAATACTAATTCGGCTTCACTCATAATTGTATTTGTTTCTAATTCGCTGCAAATATACGATAATTATTTCACTTTTAAGTGTAATACAGAAAGAAAATTGTGCTTTGCCCATTATTTTTAACAATTAGGAGGGGGGCGGCGTTGAATCCTTAACAAACCCGGTAAAATCTTAAAGAATGCCGGATTATTTGCTGGTTCGGAAATACCGTCGTATCTTTACGAAAAAACGATGGTGACTTATACTGATATAGGTAGACACATTTAGTAACAATAAAATGTGTAATAATTATGAGTAAAAGTCAAAAGCATTACAGCGAATCAGAGAAGGCTTGATTGCAACCCAAAGCAGGCTGTACAAGCAGCCGTCCTGCATAAATGGCAGCATC
>CAMJLB010000008.1 GCA_946406555.1 uncultured Prevotellaceae bacterium
CATAATCACGTAAATTTAGTTATTGTTATAGTTTTCGGCAAAGGTACAAATTATTTCTATCATATCCATGCATATCTTCTCTTTTATAGGCAGATGATACATTTTAGATAATAATAGAAACAATACTACGATGCTCAACAAAATATTTATTGTACTTTTGCGGAAGAATTAATCATTTATTATAAAAAAACATGAAGAGTCTAATCAGAAACTTAACCCTGAAAGCGATGGCACTGTTTTGCACTGCCACCCTTCAAGCTGCAGTCACCCAACCTTCGTCGGTCGGTAATCATCACCCCGACCAGAACTTCTACATTTTCCTATGCTTTGGCCAGTCGAACATGGAAGGTGCAGCCCGCCCCGAGGCGCAAGACATGGTGAGCCCCGGCCCTCGCTTCCTACTGATGCCTGCCGTCGACGATGCGCAGCGAGGTCGAAAGATGGGCGAATGGTGCGAGGCCACTCCCCCACTCTGCCGCCCCAACAACGGTCTCACGCCTGCCGACTACTTTGGCCGCACGCTCATAGCCTCACTGCCCGACAGCATCCGCGTGGGCGTTATCCACGTGGCCATTGGCGGCATACGCATAGAAGGCTTCATGCCCGATAAGATTGAACAATATGCCAAGACGGCTCCCAATTGGATGGTGGGCATGCTGAAAGCCTACGACAACAACCCCTACGAACGACTGGTAACGCTGGCACGGAAGGCTCAGAAAGACGGTGTGATAAAAGGCGTGCTGATGCACCAAGGCGAGTCGAACACTGGCGACCCTGAATGGGCCACAAAAGTGCAGACTGTTTACGACCGACTGTTAGGCGACCTGCAGCTGAAGCCCGAAGAGGTGCCCCTGCTGGCAGGCGAGGTGGTTCAGGCTGGCGGCAAAGGGCAGTGCATAGCCATGAACAAGCAGATTGACGAGCTGCCAAAGACCATACACACTGCACAGGTGGTAAAGTCGGATGGCTGCACCAACCTGGCCGACAACCTGCATTTCGATGCTGCTGGCTATCGCGAGCTGGGCTGTCGCTACGGTGAACTCATGGCGCGACTGCTGGGATATGAGCCCGTGCGCCCTTACATAGAGCAGCCCAAAGCCATGGAAGTACCTGCCGACGCCATTGTGGCCGAGACCACTATTCCCGGCAACGATTTTCCGAAGGTCGACAAGGAGCATCGCGCCTATTTCAAGATAGGAGGGCTGAAGCCTACGGCCAATCCCGTGCTCGACATCTGCAGCAAGAAGTACGACATGCATCGCGACGCGCAGGGCAACTGGTTTGCCGTGACCGACCCACTGCCCGTGGGCTTCCACTACTATTTTGTCAATGTGGGCGGACAGAACTTCGTCGACCCCTCCACCGAAACCTTCTTTGGCTGCCACCGGCAGGCTGGCGGCATCGAGATTCCCGAAGGTCCGGAAGGCAACTACTACCGCCCTCAGCCCGGCGTGCCACAGGGGCAGGTGCGCAGCCTGTATTATTTTAGCAACGAGCAGCAGCGATGGCGTCATGCCATGATATACACTCCTGCCGAGTATGAACAAGGCAAGAAACGCTACCCCGTGCTCTATCTGCAACACGGCATGGGCGAAGATGAGACAGGCTGGACCAAGCAGGGCCACATGCAGCACATCATGGACAATGCCATTGCCCGAGGAGAGGCCGTGCCCATGATCGTGGTCATGGAGAGCGGCGACATCAAGGCACCTTTTGGCGGCGGCGAGAACCGAGCAGGACGCAGCCAGTATGGTGCCTCGTTCTACCCTGTGCTGCTGAACGACCTCATTCCCTATATCGACAAGAATTTCCGTACTAAGGCCGACCGCGAACACCGCGCCATGGCAGGACTAAGCTGGGGTGGCCACCAGACGTTCGACGTGGTGCTCACTCACCTCGACAAATTTGCATGGATGGGCACTTTCAGCGGGGCCATCTTCGGTCTTGATGTGAAAACTGCCTACGATGGTGTGTTCACCAATGCCGACAAACTGAACAAGCAGATTCACTACATATACATGAACTGGGGAGAAGAAGACTTCATCAAGAGCGGTGAACTGGTGAAACAGCTGCGCAATCAAGGCATCAAGGTCGATGCCAACGAGTCGAAGGGCACTGCCCATGAGTGGCTCACGTGGCGCCGCGGTCTCTACGAATTCATTCCTCACCTGTTTCGGTGAGCGATGAGAGCCGGGCGTTAAGAGTAGGCTTTTCGGTCAATCTTGCCATTATAGGTGCGCTTCACGGCATCTACCAGCTCATAGAGCATAGGTACTTTATAGGTTTCAAGCTTCGACTTCAGGAAGAGTGCCATCTTCCTCTTGTCGAAGCTTTCTTTTGCCGTCATGACTACCATGAGCTTCAGTGCATTGCCCGTTATCTTATGCGGTACGGCTATGCAGACGCAGTCTTTCACGCCAGGCATAGCCAGTGCAGCTTCCTCAACCTCGACAGGCGACACCTTATAGCCACCAATGTTGATTACATCGGTTTCACGACCGCCAATATGCAGCATGCCTTCACCGTCGATAGATCCATAATCCGACATATACACTGTATCATCCCGCAAGACGGTGGCCGTAAGCAATGCATCGCCCACATAGCCGCTCATCAGCGTGTTGCCCTGACACGCTATTTTCCCTTCCTTGGTAATGACTATGCGGGAATGGCTCATGGGTCTTCCCAGACAGCCAGCGAGACAACGCCCGTCATTATAGTTATAAGTACTCACGATGCCTGTCTCGGTAGAAGCATAGGTGTTGTATAGTCGCGATTTCGGCAGAAGACTGCATAACGCTTGCATGTCGGAATGAGGAAGCGGGGCACCACCGCTCTCTATGAAATCTATCTTGTGGGCATAGGCAGCCAGTTTGTTACCACATAGCTGGGTCAGAATCCGCACGCTGGCAGGCACCAAGAAAGTGGCCATTTTCTGGCAAGGAAAGTCGAGCGCATGGAAGAAGCGCCCTAAGTCTTTCATGCCTTCCAGAAGATAGACCGTAGCTCCGAGCATCATGACCGGATAGAGTTTCGACAAACTGCCTATGTGGTTGAGCGGGCCACTAACGATGAACACCAGTTCGTGGCAGAAATGTTGCCCCTCAATCAAGTTTTCGGCATCGGCCAATATGGCACGATGGCTCACCATGACCCCTTTCGAGTGGCCCGTAGTGCCAGTGGTAAAGAGTACATCGGCAGTGTCTTCGGGTATTGGGTGGCCTGCCAAGCTCCTGGCTGTCTGGGCAAGCAGGTGGTCGGGTGCATCGCTACCCAAAGGCACGGCTATGCCGCCTGCCAGGTGAATGGCAAAATAAGTCACAAGGAAGTCAATGTCTTGCGAGGCGCGAAACACCACCGCCTGCCCCCGCCGATAATTGGCTGCACGGGCCGACACCAACTGCCACAATTCGCTATAGCTCAACTGGCGGTTTTCGCTCACCACTGCCATCTTGTCGGCATGCAGACGAGCATGTCTCTCTATATAATCCTCCAACTTCATTGTTAACAGTATCTGTTAATGGTTCAACTTGCTTTCTACAAGGGCTACCAACGCATCTACCGACATCAGGTTCTTGGGCGTGGCATCGGTGGCATCCAGCGTTATATGGTATTCGTCGGCCAAAATCATGAGAATGGTCGTAACGCCCAGCGAGTCGAGCTCGGTGAACAAGAACTTCGAGTCGAAATCTACCAACGGCAGTGCTTCCTCAAGCAATTGTCTTATTCTTTTTTTCATTCTATTCTTGCTATTATCCTCTTTATTTTTCGTGTGGCAAAGTTAACTACAAATTTCGACAAAATGAAAGAAAACTAAAAAAAATATAGCTCGAAAGATAGAAATGTTAGCGTCATTCGGCATCGTCGGGGCTGCATGAATATACATTCCGTTTTTCGATTTTCAAGACAAACGAAATTTGCATTTTAGAACGGCGGGAGACTTCCATGGCTCCCGCCCCAAAAGCCCCAAAGACAGTCGGCGACGCAATCGAGCCTCCGTTGCACCATCGAAGTGGCTCCACGGGGCAGACGCTCATGCAAGTTGCCCGTTTGTTCAGCCTTCCTTAGGGTGCAACTCAGCATGGATTGCATCCTGAAACAGGCTGAATTGGGTTACAAAACAGGCTGAATTGCCCCCCAAAACAGGCTGAATTGCAATACGATATTTTGGATATTTTATAACCAGCAGAATATCAATAACTTACAAAAGTCGCTGAGATTTAAAAATTTCGAATGAGGAGCCGTGTGCTTCCGAATTTTTAAATCTCAGCGGTTTTCACCGGATATTTATGCAGCAAGAGATTGCATAAACATAAATTATTCATTCGAATTTCGGAAGTCAAGAACTTCTTAGGCCGAAAGACTAATAACTACTTAAAGGTGGATTCTATTAATTCCCACGGTTTGGTTTTACATTGGTGGGGGATTACTGCCAAAGCGAATAAACAGAACCCACCTTAACTTCTTCGCTCGACCTAAGGTTGCTTCGCTTGCGAGGAACTTCTGCAAGTTGAATATTATACCTCTAAGAGCTTTCCCTCTCGTTCTAACGCATTCCAAAGCGAGAAACGCACTTCGGGGTTCATGCGTTCCAACTCTTCGAAAAGCTTTCGTATGTCGGTACGTCGAGTGTCGTGCTCGTATGGACACAGCTTCTGCTGTTTTTGATAGCCACGCAGCAGGGCATATTGGCGTATGTCGGTTTCGGGCACCATACACAAGGGGCGAATAAGCTTCAAGGGCATCTTGCGCATGGCCAGCATCGCTGGCATAGTGCCAAAGCGCCCTTGAAACAATTGATTCATGAGTGCCGTATGCAGGATGTCGTCCTGATGATGGCCCAGTGCAATCTTATTGCAGCCTAACTGTTGGGCAAGGTTGAAAAGTTGTTTGCGACGGTTCCACGCACAAAGAAAACAGGGATGCCTGCGGCGGTCGGTCGACACATCGAACCGCGTGGTGAGAACATGAAGCGGCACGCCAAGCTCTTGACAAAACCGGAAGAGGTAGTCGGTCGACGATTCGTAGGCTATATTCTCCATGCGCACATGGGCTGCCACCACCCTGAAGCGTGGATGCGAAATGCGTGCCCGCCGTGCCAGCATCTCAAGCAGGCAAAGCGAATCTTTGCCACCCGAAAGTGCCACAAGCACATAATCGTCGTCGGCAAGCAGATGATAGGTAGCAAAAGCCTTTACGAAACGCTCGTTGATGCGATGCTCAAGTTGTTGCAGCTCGGTCTTCATATTCCAAGACCTCCCGTGAATGATGCATCGACAGCCTTCAGCTGCTGCAAGCGCGAATAGGGCGGCACATCGGTGGTGACCCAGATGTTGCCACCAACTATCGAATGGTGGCCCACGGTGATGCGCCCCAGGATGGAGGCATTGGAATAGACGGTGACGTAATCTTCGATGATGGGGTGTCGAGGCACATTGAGCATATTGCCGTCGGCATCGTACTTGAAACTCTTTGCCCCCAAGGTGACACCTTGATAGAGCGTGACGTGGTTGCCAATGATGGTGGTCTCGCCAATAACCACGCCTGTGCCATGATCGATGGCAAAATGCTCGCCGATGGTGGCCCCAGGGTGAATGTCAATACCCGTTTGTGAGTGGGCCTGTTCGGTGATGATGCGCGGAATGACCGGCACCTGCATTCCGTGCAGCACATGGGCCATGCGGTAGTGGATCATGGCGTTCACCACGGGATAGCAATAAATCACCTCGCCATAGTTGGTGGCAGCCGGATCGTTTTGGAACATGGCCTCTACATCGGTGAGAAGCAAACGCTTTACTTCGGGCAGCGCATCGATGAAACGTAGGGCCAGCTCTTCTGCCGTGCCCAGCACCTCCTGTTCGGCACAGTCTTCGCAGAACTGCAAGCCACGGGCCAGTTGTCGGCGCAACAGGGCATAGAGTTCCTCCATGCTTACACCAATATAAAAGGAGCGCACGCGCGACTCGTTCTGCCGCTTATGGAAATAGTCAGTGAAAATGATGCTTTTCACCAAGTTGACAATCTGGCGCACTTCGTCGACAGAAGGCAGCTGGGCCGACCCTTGCGGCAGCATGGCCAGTTCTTGCACCGACTGCTCCGAAAGCTTATCGACATTACGAAGCAGAACCTCATCTATTCTTTTCTGTTCCATATTTCTAATATGTTTTTGTGTTGGTTTCTATTCATATCGCATGGATTGTGCTGGTTGAATGCGTGACACCAGGTAGCTGGGACCAATGAGCACCATGACGCAGATAAGTAGCGTGGCCACATTGAGCAACAGCAAGAACAGCAAGTTGAGCTCCATAGGGGCCTGGCTCACATAGTAGGTCTGCGGATCGAGTTTCACCACGCCTGTGTATTGTTGCACAAGCACCAACCCTATTCCGAGCAGATTGCCCCACAACAGCCCTTGGCCAATGACGAAAACGGCAAACCAGAGGAACACGCGCCGAATGGTGGCGTTTGTTGCGCCAATGGCCTTCAGCAGACCTATCATCTGTGTGCGTTCGAGAATGATGATGAGCAAACCGCTTATCATGGTGAAGCCTGCCAAAGCCACCATGAGGGCAAGGATAATCCACACATTGATGTCGAGCAGTTGCAGCCAGGAGAACACTTGCGGATAGATTTCAAGAATGGTGCGCGAGGAGAAGATGTTGTTATAACAATCGAGCGTTCGGTTTACCTGACTTACCACATGGTCACTTACCGATTGCAGCTGCCCGAAGTCGTCTACCAGTAATTCTGCCCCCGAGCACTGTCCAGGAAACCACCCATTCAGTTTGTGGGTAGCGTAGATGTCGGTAAGGCAAATCACGTCGTCGAAGCGTTTCATGTTCGTCTGATAAATGGCAGAGACATTAAACCTACGGGTCCTGACGCTCTCGTCGCTAATGAAATAGGCAAACACCCGCTGGCCCAGCTTCAGCCCGAGCTTGTCGGCTATGGTCTTCGAGACGACCAGCGGATATTGGGTGGCAGAATCGGAAAACAAAGGAAGTTCGCCCTCCACGAGGTTGTCGCGCAGGAAGCTGAGGTCGTATTCCGGTCCCACGCCCTTAAACACCACTCCCAGAAAATCTTCGTCGGTTTTCAGTATGCCCTGCGTATTGGCGAAGCGCTCCACATGAGCCACGCCTTCTATACCGCTCAGCACCCGCATCATGCTGTCGTTGATGCAGATGGGCAGGTCGCTGGCCGAACTGACCGTCTGAACGTTTTCCACTTGGATGTGGCTTCCAAAGCCTACGACCTTATCGCGAATCGTATGCTTGAAGCCCAACACCACACTCACCGTAACAATCATCACGGCAAGCCCAATAGCCACGCCTATCGTAGCTATGCGAATGGCCGGCTTACTTGCTTTCTGGCTGTCGGCCTCGCCAAAGTAAATACGCTTGGCAATAAATAATGGCAGATTCATAAGCCCTCTTGCACTCTGCTCAACCCTCTACCCTACCGGGATAAGCCTCAAGGGCTTTGCGGAGCACCACGAGCGCCCGCTCCAAGTCGTGCTTTTTCAGCACATAGGCTATTCGCACCTGATCGCGCCCGGCACCTGGCGTGGTATAGAAACCTGCTGCAGGAGCCATCATCACGGTCTCGCCTTCATATTCAAACTCACTTAAACACCAACGGCAGAAACTTTCGGCATCGTCGACAGGCAGTTTTGCCACGGTATAAAAAGCACCCATGGGGATAGGCGAATAGACACCCGGAATTCTATTAAGGCCATCAATCAAGCATTTACGGCGCTCTACATACTCATCATAGACATCGCGCAAATACTCTTCAGGGGCATCGAGCGAAGCGTTGGCCACAATCTGCCCGATGAGAGGCGGCGACAGACGCGCCTGACAGAACTTCATCACGGCGGCACGCACCTCTTTATTTTTCGTAATCAAGGCCCCTATGCGTATGCCGCACTCGCTGTATCGTTTCGACACCGAATCGATGAGAATCACGTTTTGCTCGATGCCTTCCAAATGACAGGCCGAAATATAGGGAGAACCGGTATAGATGTATTCACGATATACCTCGTCGCTGAAAAGATAGAGGTCGTACTTCTTCACAAGGTCGCGTATCTGATTCATCTCCCGGCGAGTGTAGAGATAGCCCGTAGGGTTGTTGGGATTGCATATCATAATTGCGCGCGTGCGCTCATTTATTAACTCTTCGAATTTTTCCACTTTCGGTAGCGAGAAGCCTTCTTCTATCGTCGTGGCAATAGTACGAATTTTGGCACCTGCCGATATGGCAAAAGCCATATAGTTGGCGTAGGCTGGTTCGGGCACTATAATTTCGTCGCCAGGGTTCAGACACGAAAGGAACGCAAAGAGCACCGCCTCGCTGCCGCCACTAGTGATGATGATATCGTCGGCAGTGACGTTGATATTGTATTTCGCATAATAGTCTACCAGCTTTTCGCGAAACCACAAATAGCCTTGCGAGGGTGAATACTCGAGAATGGTGCGGTCGATGTGCTTGAGGGCATCAAGACCCACTTGGGGGGTGGGCAGGTCGGGCTGACCAATGTTCAGATGGTATACCTTTATTCCTCTTTTCTTGGCTGCAGCTGCCAATGGGGCAAGCTTCCGAATAGGCGATTCTGGCATTTCCAGCCCACGTACTGATATTTCAGGCATCTTACTCTATAATTTGTGAATATACTTTAAAGCGTGTGCAAAGTTACAGCAATTTGGAGACACAGCAAAACTTTTTCTTACTTTTTATATCTCTTTTGACAGAAAAAAAAGCTAAGTTTTGGCGATTTCGTATTTTTATGCTAACTTTGCACCCTAATGAGACAAAAAACGACCCTGCACTAACACGTTTTTTCCACATTCAAACAAAAGCGACAATTATACTAATAAAATAATGTTATGAAATACCGCAGCGTTCAAAAATATTTTATGGCGTTCATCATGCTGTTTTGCACCGCCACCTCAAGAGGCCAGCAGCTGCAGGCCTCTCTCTCACATTATTCCACCGACGACGGCCTGGCATCGAACGCCATCGCATATATTACCCAAGACGATTACGGATACATCTGGATGGCCACCTGGAATGGCCTTTCCCGCTTCGATGGCTATGATTTTTTCAACTACCAGACAGGTGCCGGTAGCCATATACCTAACCTGCACAACCGCATCTCTTTTTTGGCCATCGACAACCAGCAGAACGTGTGGCTGCGCATGTACGACGGACGGGTGTTCGTCTTGAAGCGATCCATCGACAAAATCATAGATCCTTTTGAAGGTGTAATGGGCAGCGAGGACTATCGTACACTCCGTCCCATTACCGTGACCAGCTCTGGCTATGTGCTTGTGAACATTGAAGGTGTGGGACTCTACAAACTGCGCATAGAGAGCGACAAAATCGACTCGGAACTGATTACCACCGGTGGGCTGGTAGTGACGTCGATGGCAGAAGGTTATCAAAACGACATCTGGTTGGGCACCGACAAAGGGGTACACCGAATGGATCTTTCAAACCTGACCATCGAGCGAAAAGGTTTTTTCTTGGAAGAGCACATTACCTGCTTATATTCAAACGGTTACAACATCTTTGCAGGAACGCAATCAGGAAAAATCATGTCGTTTGCCTATGGGCAAGAGCCGAAAGTGATTCGCAATAGTGGTTTAAGTATTAATGCGCTTTTTGTTGACAGTCATGGAATTATTTGGTTCTCAGACAACCGTCAAGGGGCCATACGCATAAAGCCAGATACGGGCGACGAGAAACTTTTCGAGCAAAGGGTGGTAGTGCCCGACTACGATGGCAGCGGAGGCACATTCAGCGAGACCAATGGCACCGTCTGGGTACGCATGAACCACGGAGGCTATGGCTACTATAACCGGGAAACCGACGAGGTAGAATACTTCCACAACGATCCGGCAAACCCGTGGAACCTGTCGAACACCGTAAATGCATCGCTGGCTTTAAGCGAAGGAGTTGTATGGGAGTCGACCAGCCGACGCGGCCTGGAAAAGCTGGAGATACTGAAAAAGACCATACAGCGTGTGCAGCTATTCCCTGAGCAAGGGCCATCAATGGCCAACGAAATAAGAACCATGCTCTACGACGATGCCCGCCAAGTGCTGTTGCTGGGCAACAAAGACAACTCGCTGTTTTTCATACACAACGACGGAAGCCGGACGGCCATGCACAACGATTCGGAAGGCAATCCCTTCGGGCGAACCTATGGCGTCTCGCGCGGCTCGAAAGGAGACTACTGGTTGTGCTCCAAAGACCATGGAGTATTTCATATTATGCCGCAGCAGAGTGGCTATTTCGTTCAGAACTACTGTCACAGCGACCAGAACAAATGGTCGTTGAACAGCAATGCTGCCTACTATGCCTTAGAAGACAAAGAAGGAAACGTATGGGTAGCAACCTTCGGAGGGGGCGTAAACATTCTCACGAAGAATAAAAACGGCCAGAGGATTGCTCTTCACAAGCAGAATGGCATAAAGAATTATCCTTACAATTCACATATGAAGGTGCGCACACTGGCTATCGATTCTGACGATAAGGTATGGGCAGGAACCACCGATGGTATCCTCATCATGTCGTATGAAGGAAAGAAACTAAGCATACAGCGGCTGAAGCCTTCACAAGAAGACCTGGACCACCCGCTCATGTCGAACGATATCGTGTGTTTGGCAAAAGACCGGCAAGGCAACATGTGGGTGGGTACCAACGGTGGCGGATTGGCACGTACGATAGGCAAAGACTCGAAGGGCGTATGGCTTTTTGAAAACTTTGGATCAAAAGACGGACTGCCCAGTGAAGAAATAAGAAGCATCACGTTCGACGACCGAGGAAATGCATGGTTTGCCACCGACCACATCTTATGCTCCTATGACACAGGCAAGCGCATTTTCACCACCTTCTCTAATCTTGACGGTGTCGACGAGACCATGTGCTCGGAAGGAGCTGCCGTCACCCTACCCAACGGCAACATACTCTTTGGCACGCTCAACGGATACTATCTCGTGGACCGATCGAAGCTGGTAAACACTGCAGGAAACGTGCTCAAGCTACGCATCACCGACTTCTGGCTGAACGACGTGCTTCAGACACCACGCCTCAACGATTCCTACGATTATTATGTACCCGAAAGCAAGAGCGTCACGCTGCCGAGCCACAGCTCTACCATTGCCTTCCGCTTTGCATCGCTCAATTATCAGCTACAGCACCGCGTGCATTATCAATACATGCTCGAAGGCTACGACAACGACTGGAAAAACGTAGACAAGTCGCGAATCGTGAGTTTTATGAGTCTTCCTACTGGCACTTATAAATTCAAGGTGAAAGCCTTCTTGCTGGAGTCGCCCGAAAAATACGACTTGAAGCATATAGAGGTCGTTGTACCCCCTTACTTCTTCTTCTCAAGCAATGCCATCTGGTTCTATATGATCATTGCCACCGCTTTGGGCATTTGGCTGCTCTTATGGCGACAGAAAAGACTTGAAAAGACAGAAAAAGTGCGTCTGCTCAGAGAAGGACCGCGCAAACAGCAACAGCAAACAACAAGTACGGAAAACGAAAGCGACATCTTAATCATCGTGAACGACTTTCTGAACGTGCACTTTTCCGACCCGATGCTTACCATCGAAGAGTTGGCCACGGCTGCCGACATGAGCAAAGAGAGACTTGCTAAGCAGATAAAGCGCGAAACGGGACTGACAGCCAAGGAATACCTCGGCGAGTTCAGACTGAAGAAGGCACTGGCCATGCTCGAAGAATCGGAAGATACCATTGCGCAGATTGCGCTCAACTGCGGATTCAGCGACCCGAACACCTTCAACCGTCATTTCAAGGCGATTACGGGAATAACACCATCGAAATATCGCGACGACAAGAAAAATGCAAGTAAAAACGATATGCAAACCGACGAATATGAGCTGATAGAAGATTGACCAGAATGGGAAAGCAAGTAGTTAAAAATAATTAAGAACAAAGAAAAAAGCACTACCACCCACCAAATTACTGACAACTCTTTAGTAACTTTGCAACAAGAAAAAGAGACGGGGCCGTCTGGGACAGATCGGGATACTCATCAAATAACAATGAAAACCGGGCTGACTTCTCTTGCCAATGGCGGGCCACTAACCAAGCACGCAATAGCAATGCCAGTGGATTACAAAGACAGAGAGCACCCATAACCTGTGATAAAGGAGTTTTCATCACATCGCCTGGCGGCCCCACTTTTTTATCATTCACCTTATTTTATTATTTTATTTTTCATAAATTATGTTCTCAGGTATCATCGAAGAGTTTGCTACCGTAGTAGCCATAAAAAAAGACAGGGAGAATATCGATTTCACACTGACTTGTTCTTTTGTCGACGAACTTAGCATCGACCAAAGCGTTGCCCACAATGGTGTATGCCTTACGGTGGTAAAAATAGATAACGGCAACTACACCGTGACGGCCATGAAGGAGACCCTCGACCGATCGAACCTGGGTCTGCTGAATGTGGGCGACAAGGTAAACATTGAGCGCTCGATGCTGATGAACGGGCGACTCGATGGACACATCGTGCAGGGCCACGTAGACCAGACTGCCACTTGCATCGACATGGAAGATGCCGACGGTTCCACCTACTTCACCTTCAAATATCCCTTCGATGCAGAAAAGGCGCGCCATGGTTATTTCACCGTCGACAAGGGATCTGTCACCGTCAACGGTGTCAGCCTCACCGTGTGCAATCCCACTAACAACACATTCCAAGTAGCCATCATACCCTATACTTTCGAACACACCAATTTCTGCGACATCAGCATAGGGTCGGTGGTAAACCTCGAATTCGACATCATCGGAAAATATATCGCCCGATTGCAACAGTTAAATTAAGCACTACTACCAACATGAGACGAAACTTAGCATTTGCACTTACAGCGCTTATAGGCAGCTCAGCATTTGCACAATCAAACTACGATTATGCAAGGCTGGCCACCGAGCAAATGGGGCGCGGGCTGGTGGCCTTGAGACAGCCCGACGGCAAAGTGGCCCTAAGCTGGCGTATCCTGCGCGAAGACCCAAAAGGAGCCGCCTTCGATATTTTTAGGAATGGCGAAAAAATTAATCAGCAACCTCTTACAACTGGAGGATCGTTCTTCATCGACGAACAACCACTTAGCACGGATGCCACCTATGAAGTGCGTAGTAAGACAGACGCAGACCGCTTCACGCTCAAGGCCGATGCTCCCACAGGCTACCTGCCCGTCAAGCTGCAAAAGCCGGCTGAAGGGAGAACGCCCGATGGCAGAAGCTACACTTATTCGGCCAACGATGCCAGCATTGCCGATGTAGACGGAGACGGTCAATACGAAATCATACTGAAATGGGAGCCTTCCAACGCTCGCGACAACTCACAGGGCGGGTTTACAGGCCCCGTGATTCTCGATTGCTACAAGCCAGACTGGAGCGGAGAAAGCACAGGCAGGAGCCAACTGCTCTGGCGCATCAACCTGGGCAAGAATATAAGGGCCGGTGCCCACTACACGCAATTCATAGTCTACGATTTCAATGGCGATGGAAAGGCAGAACTGATGGTGAAGACGGCAGACGGAACCACCGATGGCATAGGACACGTGCTGGGCGAAAGCCTTGCCGACTACCGACACGGTGCAAAAGAGGCATTGGCAAAGCTCGTAGACGGGAAGAACCCTGAACTGGAGAAACAGGAAGAAGAAATGCAAAAGATGCGGGCCGAATGGGAAAAAATGCGAGCTGAGGGCAAACGGCCAGACCGAAATGCCATGAGGCGTATGAACGGTCGTTTCAGAAACGGTAATCCCCTTGACGGACGGATTCTCGATGGCCCAGAATACATCACTGTATTCGATGGAGCTACAGGACGGGCCATCGACACGAAGCCTTACATTCCCGAACGAGGTGACTTAGCCGACTGGGGCGATAAGAATGGTAACCGCTCTGAGCGTTATCTGGCTGCTGTTGGCTATCTGGGCAACAATATTGGAAACAAACTGGTGCCCAGTGGCATCTTCTGTCGTGGATACTACACACGCACGGTAATTGCAGCATGGGATTTCGACGGAAAAGAACTGAAAAACAGATGGATCTTCGACTCCAACATGCCCGAATGGAAAAACTATGCTGGGCAAGGCAACCACAACCTGCGCATTGCCGATGTTGATGGCGACGGGTTCGACGAAATCACCTATGGGGCAATGGCGGTCGATAACGATGGCCGTGGACTATATAATACGGGCTTTGGTCATGGCGATGCCATTCATCTTGTACCCAGTTATACCGACGACAGACTATACATCTGGGACTGCCATGAGAACAAACGCGATGGAAGCGAACTGCGAGATGCACATACTGGTGAAGTGGTATTCCAAATAAAAAGTAAAACCGACGTAGGACGCGCCATGGCCGCAGACATAGACCCGACAAACCCCGGCATCGAGATGTGGAGCACCGACAGTCACGGCATTCGCAGCATGAAGGGCACCGTGGTGTGTAAAGCCACCGATGCCGACGATCCGCAGCACGACAATACGCTCGTGATGAACGGCAAGTACCTGCCCGTAAATTATGGGATTTGGTGGGATGGCGATTTACTGCGCGAATTGCTCGACCACGCAACAATATCGAAATTCAACTGGCGGGAGCGATCTATTGATGAGGTGCAGAAACTGGATGGAACCTTTAACAACGGCACCAAGTCGAACCCTTGTCTGCAGGCCGACCTACTGGGCGACTGGCGGGAAGAAGTCATCGTGCGAGATAAAGAGAGCAATGAACTCAGGGTCTATGTATCGACAATTCCCACTGACCACCGAATCAACTGCTTAATGCAGGACATACCCTACAGACTCTCGGTAGCCTATCAGAATGTAGGTTATAACCAGCCACCAGAACCAGGTTTCTATATTGGCCCCGACAAGACCAATTATCTGAAATAGGAATACTGCCAGCGTTCTGCCGTCGGCCATGCACGAAGCATATTTCAACGCAGTTCAAAAGATGGTATGGTTTTTGCATAATCTTGAACAAAACTTATAAAACATATTATTATGGAAGAAGAAATGCGCAATACTGCAGAAGAAGAGATGCAGACTGACAAAGAGGCAGAAACAGTAGAAACCGCTGAGACTGACAAAGAGGCAGAAGCCGCTACGGATTCTGCCGAAGAGACGGTAGAGGAAAAAGACCCATTAGCTGAGGCCGAAGCTCAGATTGCCGACCTAAAAGACAAATACATCAGACAGGTTGCAGAATTCGACAACTATCGCAAACGCACGCTCAAGGAACGCGCCGAACTGATACTGAACGGCGGCGAGAAAGTCATTACAACCCTGTTGCCGGTGCTTGACGATATGGAGAGAGCCATAGCAAGCGCACAAAAGACCGACGACCCTAATGTACTGCGAGAGGGCATGGAACTCATCTACCACAAGTTAGTAAAAGTGCTCGAAGGCCACGGAGTAGCGAAAATTGACACAGAGAATGCCGACTTCGATACCGACATCCACGAGGCTGTTGCCATGGTGCCAGGCTTGGGCGACGACAAAAAAGGCAAGGTGATAGACTGTCTTGCAACAGGTTACAAACTTAACGAAAAAGTAATTCGCCACGCAAAAGTGGCAGTAGGTGCATAGTATTTTTAAGAATGAACAAAAGAGACTATTACGAAGTGCTGGGTGTGGCCAAGACCGCATCGGAAGACGAAATAAAAAAAGCCTACCGGCAGATAGCCATAAAGTATCACCCTGACCGTAACCCTGGCGACAAGGAAGCCGAAGAAAAATTTAAGGAGGCTGCCGAAGCATACGATGTGCTGCACGACCCCAAAAAGCGCCAGCAGTACGACCAGTTTGGATTCAGCGGCCCCATGGGCGGTGGAGGCTTCGGTGGATTTGGTGGCGCCTCAATGAATATGGACGACATCTTCTCTATGTTCGGCGACATTTTTGGCGGGCACGGATTCGGAGGCTTCGGTGGGGGCGGACGCGTGCAACAACAGCGCGGCAACGACTTGCGCCTGAAGGTAAGGCTTACACTGGAAGAAATAAACAAAGGTGTCACTAAGAAATTCAAACTGCGCAAGGATATCGCCTGCGACCATTGTGGCGGCAGCGGTGCCGAAGACCACAGCGGAAAGGATACCTGTCCCACCTGTCACGGCTCAGGCGTGATAACCCATACCACGCAAAGCATCTTTGGCATGATGCAGACCCAGGGCACCTGCCCCACTTGTCATGGCACGGGCGAAGTGATAAAGAACAAATGCCATGAGTGTGGCGGTACGGGCGTAAAAAAAGGAGAAGAGGTTGTAGAAATCAATATTCCTGCCGGCGTGGCAGAAGGCATGGTGGTCAACGTGCCGGGAAAAGGAAATGCTGGCCCCAACAATGGTATCAATGGCGACATACAGGTATTTATCGAAGAAGAGCCAAACAATACTTTCGTGCGTGACGGCAATGACCTCATTTACAACTTACTACTCGACTTCCCTACAGCGGCACTGGGCGGCGAAGTGGAAATTCCGTCAATAGAAGGAGCAAAGCTGAAGGTGAAAATAGAGAATGGCACGCAACCGGGCAAAACGCTCAGACTGCGTGGAAAGGGCCTACCTGCCGTACAAGGCTATGGCAGAGGGCGTGGCGACTTGGTGGTAAACATCAGTGTCTATGTGCCAAAAACACTATCTCGCGATGAGAAGCAGATGCTTGAGAAGATGCGCGACAGCGACAACTTTACAGGCGATAAGCAAACACGCGACTCAATCTTCAATCGTTTCAAGAACTATTTTAGCTAAGCAATACTGCCACAATGACCTACAAAGAAGTAACCGAGTATCTCTTTAATCAAACGACCAACTTTGAAAGCCAAGGGCAGGCTGGATACAAAGTGGGGCTCGACACCATGAAGAAACTCGATGAGCATTTTGGTCATCCTCATGAGAGTTTCCGCAGCGTACACATTGCGGGCACCAATGGCAAGGGGTCTGTGTCGCACACTATAGCGGCACTGCTGCAAGTGTTTGGATACCGCGTAGGTCTGTATACCTCGCCCCACCTCATCGACTTCAAAGAGCGCATCAGGGTCAATGGCGCTACGATTCCAGAAGAATACGTCGTTCAGTTCGTTGAAAACAACAAGGCGTTCTTTGAGACTCAGAAGTCTACTTTTTTCGAAATCACCACAGCCATGGCGTTTAAGTTTTTCGAAGAGTCAAATGTCGACATCGCAGTAGTTGAGGTAGGCTTAGGTGGCAGGCTCGATTCTACCAACATCATCACGCCTGTACTATCGGTCATCACCAATATCTCGCTTGACCACACCCAGCTACTGGGTTCGTCACTCGAGGAGATTGCCATGGAAAAAGGCGGTATCATCAAACCAGGTGTACCAGTCATTATTGGCGAGACGACCCCAGAGACTCGCCCCATCTTCGAAGCACTGGCCAATGAGGCGAATGCCCCTATACATTTTGCCGAAGACGAAGATGAACGCGAGATTGTGTCAGCAGAACCACTACCCGAAGGAGGCATACTTTACCACGCCGTGCATCTGGCTCCCTTCCAGGGCGAACTGAGCGGTGTCTATCAGGCCAAGAACACCAACACCATCATGGCTACCATGCACCAGTTGATGAACTTAGGGTATATCTGCGAGTGTTATGACCCAGAAAACAACAGGAAGATTCAGACTGAAATGAACGAGGCTTTCTCGCACGTAAGCAAACTCACAGGCTTGAAGGGACGCTGGCAGAAAATTAGAGAAAACCCTACCGTGATTTGCGATACGGGTCACAACGTGGGAGGGTGGATGTACATAAGTCAACAGTTGGCAAACACAAAGTGCGATCATCTTCACATCGTTTTTGGCATGGTCGACGACAAGGACGTATATGGAGTAATGAATCTCCTGCCCAAGACGGCCACCTATTATTATACAAAAGGCCACACCAAGCGTGCTTTCCCCGAAACAGCGCTCAAAGTATTTGGTGACCAATTCGGGCTAAGCGGCGACTGTTACGCAACAGTAGAAGAAGCTTACAAAGCAGCTCTTCTCAACGCATCGCCCAACGATCTCATTTTCATTGGAGGAAGTACCTATATTGTGGCCGACTTCCTGAAAACCCGAGATTAGGGCAAAGGGAATTGGGGGCGTTTGCCGAAGGAACGACCGAACTCGCAGGAGATATGGGATAGATTGAGCATCAATGCTTAGAAGCAATTGCTTTTTATAGAAAACTTGCGTTTAGGTGTTTTTAACAACAAAAAAAAGCCGATATGTTTGCACATGTCGGCTTTTTTTCGTTCCTTTGCAAAAGATACTGTAACTAAAACCAATAAAATTATGGCAAACACAACAGAAAATGCGAATCTGTGTGGTCTGAAGCGTGAAGACTTCCAGACCACCATCAATGGCAAGAAGACCGATCTTTACATTCTCCGCAACCGCAAGGGTTACGAAGTAGCCATTACTAATTATGGTGGTGCCATTTGTGCCATCATGGTACCCGACAAGAACGGTAATGTTGCCAACGTCATTCAAGGACACGATAACATCCAGTCAGTCATCAATTCTCCTGAGCCTTTCCTCTCAACCCTCATCGGCCGATATGGCAACCGCATCTGCAAGGGGCAGTTTACGCTGAACGGTAAAGAGTATCAGCTGGCAATCAACAACGGGCCAAACGCTCTGCATGGCGGACCGACTGGTTTCCATGCACGCGTCTGGGATGCCAAGCAGATGGGGCCGAGAGCACTGGCACTGCACCGCGTATCGTCGTATGGAGAAGAGGGCTTCACTGGCGAAGTTGACATCACGGTGGAATTTACTTTCACCGATAACAACGAACTGACACTTGAATATCTAGCCACAACTAACAAAAAGACAATTGTCAACTTTACACATCACGGCTTCTTCTGTCTGGCTGGAACAGCCGATCCAACCCCCACCATCAATGACCTTGAATGCGAAATCAACGCCGACTTCTTCATTCCCATCGACGACACTTCGATTCCTACTGGCGAGATTCTGAAAGTAGAAGGAACACCATTCGACTTCCGTTCTGCCAAGCCTGTAGGGCGTGATATTGATGCTGACGACCAGCAGATAAAGAATGGTGCTGGCTACGATCACTGCTTCGTACTTAATAAGAAAGAGGAGGGAGAGCTGAGCTTCGCAGCCAGAATCAAAGATCCCAACAGTGGTAGAACCATGGAAGTATATACTACCGAACCAGGCGTGCAGGTATATAGCGACAACTGGGCCGACGGATATAAGGGCTACCACGGTGCCACCTTCGGTCGCCGCTCGGCCATCTGTTTCGAGTGTCAGCACTTCCCCGACACGCCAAACCGCCCATACTTCCCTTCGGTTATCTTGCGACCCGGACAGCAGTATAAGCAGAAAACAGTATATAAGTTTGGTGTAGCAAAATAGTAATTAAAGCTTTGAGGTTTGAGATATGATGTTTATATTTAGCGTTGCTAACATGGAACTCATATCTTAGACCTCAAAGTTCATAAGTCTCAAATATCAACAAAAAATATTATGTCACAAAAACAACAACCGAACTACTTGTTCCCGCTGATCATCGTGTTCATCGTGTGCTTCCTCATAGGATTTATTACGACGATGAACAATTCAATGATTGAATTTTGCAAAGAAGCCTTTAAACTGACCGATACCCAGGGCCAGTTGGTCAACACTTTCTTCTATGGTGCCTATTTCTTCTCCATCCCATTTGCCATGATGATGAGCAAGATAGGCTATAAGGCCACTATGGTACTCGGTCTCACCGTGGTTGGTATTGGCTTTATTGCCAATAACTTAGGAGTAACCGCTGCACTGGGATCTTCAAGCGTCTACACGGTATTCCTCTGCTGCATGAGCATTGTAGCCCTGGGCGTGGTAATGCTGCAACTGGTAGCCAATCCGTATGTGATGGTGTTAGGCAAGCCCGAGAGTGGTGCTTTCCGAATGACGCTGTCGCAAGCCCTAAACTCGGTGGCTACGACTGTGGCACCTATCTTCATCACCACAGTGATAATAGCAGGTAAGCCGAAGCTGCCCGAGAACGTGCCTGGACCATTCCTCATGCTGGGTATCTTCGCTTTGGTCATCGCTGCCATACTCTTCTTCATCAAGCTTCCCGATCCTGATAAGGAAAAGCAGGAAGGTGGTGCAGACGATGCCTACGACATGTCTCAGTACAAGTCGAGTGTGTTTAAATATCCCCACGTGTGGCTTGGTGCTCTTGCCATCGCCATGTATATGGGACTGGAAATTGGTATCCCCTCAATGCTTCCCGCCTATTGGAAGGCCGATGACACCCTTCCCGGCTCTGCCACCGATTATCTGCCACTCTACTGGGGCGGCATGATGGTAGGCCGTTTCGTTGGTTCTGCCATCCTTGCTAAGTTCGAGGCACGAAAGCTGCTCACCGCCTGCCTCATTCTGGGTGCTTGCTGCGTAGGCATTTCGTTCTTCCTGCCTGGAATGGCAGCTGTCTATGCCATGCTCGCCGCTGGCCTCTTCCACTCTGTAATGTGGCCGCTCATTTTCAACCTCGGTCTGCAGGAGCTTGGCCCCCACACTAAGAATGCCTCGGGCATCATCAACATGGGTGTGCTCGGCGGTGCCACACTGCCACTCGTCATGGGAGCCATCGTCGACAATCCTGCACTGGGCGTTGGTGTGGCCATCATGCTCATGTTCGTATACTATGCCTACGTGCTATGGTTCTGCAACTGGGGCAGCAAGATTGGTCTAAACGTGAAATAAGCATCTATTCATAATATAAACAGATAATCTTTAAAATTGTAAATTAACATGATTGACATTGAATTTGTAAGAAGCCGCTTCATCAAGCACTTTGATGGTAAAACAGGTAACGTCTATACCTCTCCTGGCCGTATCAACCTCATTGGCGAGCACACCGACTACAATGGTGGTTTCGTTTTCCCCGGCGCAGTGGACAAGGGCGTGACAGCAGAAATGCGTGTCAATGGTACGGAAGACACGGTGATGGCATACGCCATCGACCTGAAGGACCGTGTAGACTTCAAGCTCAGCGACCCCGCTGGCCCCAAGGCATCGTGGGCACGCTATATATATGGTATAGCACTCGAGATGAAGAAGCTGGGCGTCCCCGTAAAAGGCTTCAACATCGCCTTTGCCGGTGATGTGCCCCTCGGTGCTGGCATGTCTTCTTCTGCAGCCATGGAGAGTTGCTTTGCCTGCGGTCTGAACGACATCTTTGGCGAAAACAAAGTCTCTCAGTGGGACATGGTGCTTGCCGGGCAGGCCACAGAGCACAACTACTGCGGTGTAAACTGCGGCATCATGGATCAGTTCGCCTCAGTCTTCGGTAAGGCAGGTTGCCTGATGCGTCTCGACTGCCGCAGCCGTGAGTTTGAATACTTCCCCTTCAAGCCCGATGGATATCGCCTCGTGCTGCTCGACAGCGTGGTGAAGCACCAGCTGGCCGGCTCGCCCTACAACGACCGTCGCAACTCGTGCGAGAACGTGGTGAAGCACATTCAGATAAAGCATCCAGAAGGCAAGTTCGAGACCCTACGCGACTGCACATGGGAACAGCTTGAGGAAGTAAAGGCAGAAGTGGGCGAAGAGGACTACAAGCGTGCCAAGTTCGTGCTCGGCGAGAAAGACCGCGTGCTCGCTGTCTGCGACGCCCTGAACGTAGGCGACTACGAGAAGGTTGGCGAGATGATGTACAAGACCCACGAGGGTCTGTCGAAAGACTATGAGGTTTCTTGCGAGGAACTCGACTTCTTGAACGACATCGCCAAAGAAAACGGCGTCACCGGGTCACGCATCATGGGCGGAGGCTTCGGTGGCTGCACCATCAATCTCGTTCGCAACGACCTGTACAAGAAGTTCATCGAAGATGCCAAGAAGCGCTTCAACGAGAAATATGGCCACGAGCCAAAGGTCTATGACGTGGTCATTGGCGATGGCTCTCGCAAGCTCTGCTAATCTCTGACATTATCATATTCCATATCTCGCTGTGCGGTTATCCATGTCTGGCATAACCGCACAGTTTGCGTTTTTAGAGGCTCAATTTACACTGTATAGTGAACTGTAATGTCATTTAACATTTCTACTTTGCACAAATCAGAAATAAATTGTACCTTTGCAATTGAAAATTAAATCAACAAGAACATGAAGAAGTTACTGATAGCCATGCTAATGACCATGCCAATGGTTGCAGCCATGGCACAAGACAACACCTGGGAACAGCCCGAGAAGCAGGAGGTAAAGACCAATCCTGACCAGAAATATCTGGCCGGAGCAGTGCCGGTGGTAAATAATCGTGTACAGTTTGAGACTACCATCAAGGCTCCAGGCAAAACCAAGGCACAGCTCTACGACATCGTGCTCAAGCAAATGGAGAAGATGACAAAAGAAGAAAATCAGTTCGAGCAAAGCCGTGTGGTACTGGCAGACACAGCCAAGAATGAGCAGGTGGTGGCCAACTATCAGGAATGGTTGGTATTTAAGAACAAACCGCTCTCGCTCGACCGGACACGTCTTTTCTTCACTTTGGTAGCCAACATCAAGGATGGCGAGCTGCAACTCATCATGACCCGTATTCACTATCTTTATGACGAGGAACGACAGCCTATGACCTATCAGGCCGAAGAATGGATTACCGACCGATACGGACTGAACAAAAAGCAGACAAAGCTATCACGTGTCAGCGGGAAATTCCGCCGCAAAACCATTGATCGGAAAGACTATATCTTCCAGAAATTCGCACAGTTATGCAAATAGGACAGGATAACGAGCGCGACACCGTATTCTGGATTAGGCAGGCACTCGATGTGGCTTTCATCTTAGGAGCCATTGCGGGTGTCGCCTGCTATGTATGGGGCGACCGTACTATGGGGTTATATATCGTGCTCGTGGCGATGGTAGTAAAGATGGCCGAGTCGGCACTGCGCATGCTAAAACATTAACCCTACAGCCTATTTTATTTCACTTTCCATCGACTATCACAAGAAAATGCCCAATCGCCACCATCTTTTATCATTCATCCTTGCTGCACTGTTCGGTGTCGGCATCCAAACCATGGCACAAACCATTACTGGCACCGACCCCATGGGAAACCTTACACAAATTGATGAGAATGGCAGTCGTCGCGGCAACTTCAACCCACATAACAACGACACAACCAGGAAAAACAAAGTTGTGCCAAAGGGTATCTATGTCTGGAATGTAGACCGAAAGTTAGGCGACATCGAGAGGGCTATAGTAGATACCGTGCCACATTTGTACCCGCAGACTACCCTTGCATCAGGTAAATATAAGGAATACAACACCTTAGGTTCTAACTACACGGCAAGACTCTCCAGAATCTTCATCGACCGGCCTGAGCAGGAGCATTATTTTTTTCTGCAGCCTTACAATCAAATAATCAATGGCCCGGAACACTGGCAATTCACCAACACACTTTCGCCCATTACCAATTTAAGCTACGACAACTGCGGCAACAAGCAGGATGGCGAAGATCACATTAAGGCACGCTTTGCCGTGAACGCAGGAAAACGAACGGGGATCGGCTTCGACTTAGACTACGCTTATGCACGCGGATATTTTCAAAACCAAGCCACATCGCATTTCTTAGGTACGGTCTATGGTTCGCACCTTGGCGACCAATACCAAATGCATGTGCTCTACTCGCACTACCACCAAAAGGCGAGTGAGAACGGCGGTATCACCAACGACAACTATATCACTCATCCAGAACTTTTTGCCGACTCTTATTCCGACAACGAGATTCCTTCCGTCCTGCAGCAGAATTGGAACCGCAACGACGGCGACCGTTTGTTCTTAACCCACCGATACAGCCTGGGCTTCTACCGGGAAGTGAAGATGACTGAAGAAGAGATAAAAGCCAGGAAGTTTGCAAAAGAGGCCAACAAGGAGAAGAAAACAAAAGGCGACAAAAACCGCAAACGTAATGAGAATGACGAAGAAAAGGCTCCTCTTGGAAGGCCAGAAGGGGCGGAGGTGAAAGCGATGCCCAAAGAAGCCATCGACTTGAAAAAAGATTCGCTTCTTACAGAATCAGACTCGCTTCTGGCCGATTCGTTGCACATAGCATTGGCCGATTCTCTTGGTTCCGATTCGCTCATGGCCAATAACGGGCGCATAAAAGTGACCTCGAAAGAGCAGGCCGACAGTCTGATAAAAGCCAAAGAAATGGCAGACTCGCTGGCAGAACTCATGAAAAAAGAATTTGTCCCCGTAACCAGTTTTATACATACGCTGGATGTAGAAAACTATGAACACATCTACCAAGCTTACCAAACCCCTTCCAACTATTACTCCAACACCTATTATAGAGTAGGCCCTAATGGTGCTGCAGGCGATTCTATCTACGATCAAACAAAATACCTGATGGTGAGAAACACCCTGGGCTTTGCCTTGCTCGAAGGTTTCAACAAATGGATGAAGGCCGGCATCAAGCTCTTTGGCACTCATGAACTGCGTCGTTTCGATTTGCCACAGATATACGACAATGGCACCTCATTCCTGGAGCGATGGAAAGAACACAACATCAGCGTGGGAGGCCAACTATCACGCACACAAGGCAAGACGCTACACTTCAACCTAAAAGCCGAAACATGGCTTGTGGGCGAAGATGCCGGACAGCTGAAACTCGACTTCAAGACCGATTTGAATTTCCCGCTTTTCGGCGATACCGTCACGCTGGCTGCAAAAGCCTACTTCCACAGACTCAATCCAGTGTTCTATGAAAGACACTTCCACTCCAAACACCTTTGGTGGGACAATGACCTAAGCAAGACTACACGCACCAAGATCGAAGGATTGTTTGCCTACCAAAAAACAAAGACCGAACTGCGTGTGGCTGTTGAAGAAATACAGAACTACACCTATCTGGCCATGAACTACGACTACTCTAACACCAGTCGTACTGCATTGAGCGGAAGCCTTCAGCAGAACACGGGTAACATCAGCGTGATAACCGCGCAACTGAAGCAACCGCTCAGTGTTGGCCCATTGCATTGGGACAACATATTCACGTTCCAGTCATCGTCCAACAAGGAAGTGCTGCCTCTGCCCACCTTCAATGTGTTCTCCAACCTCTATCTCCTCTTCAAAGTAGCAAAGGTGCTACGCGTTGAATTAGGTGGTGCAGCCACATGGTTCACCAAATATGAAGCACCAGACTATCTGCCGCAAATAGGGCAGTTTGCCGTACAGCAGAATGCCAACAGCAAAGTAAGCCTGGGCAACTTCCCATTTATCGACGTCTATGCCAACCTGCACCTAAAGCATGCACGCTTCTTCGTCATGATGAGCAATGCCACGGGCACGTCATTCAACAGGATGGCATTCCTTACCCCCCACCACCCTACCAATCGCTCGGTATTGCATTTGGGTGTGTCGTGGAACTTCTTCAATTAACATTTTTCGGCATTTCGTTTTGCCATTTCATAGAAAAAGTGTATTTTTGTAACCAATAAGAAATCATATTATCCATCAACTAAAAACAAGCGAAAACAATGAAGAACATCAGTCTTGACATTACAAAGGCTGCCTGCTTTCTGAAAGAAGGCGCCGTAAAGGCTTTCGAGCCACAGGTGAAGGATGCACAAGAGGCACTTGAAAATGGCACATGCCCTGGTAACGATTTCCTGGGCTGGCTGCACCTGCCCACCGAAATCACATCTGCCTTCCTCGATGAAATCGTGGCTACGGCTCAGGTGATGCGCGAGAACTGCGAGGCTATCGTGGTGGCAGGCATCGGCGGTTCGTATCTGGGCGCTCGTGCCGTCATCGAGGCTCTGAGCAATTCTTTCGGTTGGCTCATACAGGACAAGAACAACCCTGTGATTCTCTTCGCAGGCAACAATATCGGCGAAGACTATCTGTTTGAACTTACCGAATACCTGAAGACGAAGAAGTTTGGTGTCATCAATATCTCGAAGAGTGGCACTACCACCGAGACCGCCCTCACCTTCCGTCTGCTGAAGAAGCAGTGCGAGGCACAGCGTGGTAAGGAAGAGGCCAAGAAGGTGATTGTTGCCGTGACTGATGCCAAGCGTGGCGCTGCCCGCACTTGCGCCGACAAGGAAGGGTATAAGAGCTTCATCATTCCCGACAACGTTGGCGGACGCTTCTCGGTACTCACCCCCGTGGGACTGTTGCCCATCGCCTGTGCTGGCTTCGATGTCAAAGCGCTTGTAGAGGGAGCACAGGCCATGGAGAAATGCTGTGGCAAGGACGTACCCTTCGAGCAGAACATTGCTGCACAATATGCAGCCGTGCGCAATGGTCTCTATCAAGCCGGCAAGAAAATTGAGATCATGGTGAACTATCAGCCCAAGCTGCACTACTTCAGCGAGTGGTGGAAACAGCTTTTCGGCGAGAGCGAAGGCAAAGATAAGAAGGGTATCTTCCCCGCAAGCGTCGACTTCACCACCGACCTGCACTCTATGGGCCAATGGATTCAAGATGGTGAGCGCACCATCTTCGAGACCGTTATCTCGATTGAGGAACCGGAGAAGAAACTGCTCTTCCCCGAGGATGAGGAGAATCTTGACGGTTTGAACTTCCTGGCCGGAAAGCGTGTCGATGAAGTAAACAAGATGGCTGAGCTGGGCACCCGACTGGCTCACGTCGATGGCGGCGTGCCCCAGATTCGCATCAGCGTTCCTAAACTCACTGAGTTCTATATCGGACAGCTCATCTACTTCTTCGAGATTGGATGCGGTATCAGCGGCAATGTGCTCGGCGTGAACCCCTTCAACCAGCCTGGCGTGGAGGCATACAAGAAAAACATGTTCGCACTGCTCGACAAGCCTGGCTATGAGGCCGAGTCGAAGGCTATCAAGGAGCGTCTGGAAAACGAGAAGTAAATGATGGTGAGATCAGCTTTCTTCATATAGAGAGCAAATAATTAGGAATGATCATTTTATTGTGAGAAAAGCAATTCAACAATATCTGGAAAAGCACGGCTTTGGGGCGCTACGCCCCAAAGCCGTGCTTTTCGATATGGACGGCGTGCTCTACGACTCAATGCTCAACCATGCCATTGCCTGGCAACGCTCCATGCAGAAGTTCGGCATCAGTATGACTGCCGCCGATGCCTATGCAACCGAAGGAGCAAGGGGAGTAGACACGATACGAATGATGGTAAAGCAACAGCTGGGGCGAGATATCAGCGAAGAGGAAGCACAGCGCATGTACGACGAGAAAACCAGGCAATTCCACTTGATGCCCGAGACGCGTATCATGCCGGGCATACCAGAACTATTGGCTTTGCTGCATGACTATGGCATAGAAATGGGCGTGGTGACAGGAAGTGGACAAAGACCGCTCATCGACCGCCTGCTAAAAGACTTCGGACAATATTTGCAAGTAGAGCATATCACCACGGCCTATGACGTGAAGCGGGGCAAGCCAAATCCCGATCCTTATCTCATGGGACTGAAAAAAGCTGGAAACTTGCGCCCTTGGGAGGCCATCGTGGTGGAAAATGCACCGTTAGGTGTTCGTGCAGGCGTTGCCGCCCGTATCTTTACCATTGCCGTAAATACCGGTCCTCTTCCCAACGCCTCTTTGCTCGACGAAGGTGCCAATCTGCTTTTCAGCGATATGCTTGGACTTAAGCAGGCCTTCATCGAGAACCGTGATTTACTGCAACTGTGAAAAAGGCCTTCGAAACAAACTTTCGAAGGCCTTTTTCATGAACCGATTATTCTCATATCCCTCCTGTCATCGCCTGTCAGGAAATCCCTCTTTCCCTGTATATGCATTTATCAGAGAAGTACGCGACCATAGCGGAAACTTATGATTATCTTCTTTGGGAATAGTCCAACGGCGATTGACGAAATTCCCCATCGTGTCGATGATAGTCACACCGGGCAGGTCTTTTGACTCCGTCTTCACGTAGAAATGATTATATCCATACGACAATATTCTCTGAGGGCTATAGTCGCCATCGGCCGCAGAACCACATTTAGAAATCAGCCAGTCGTTCATCCAGATGATTTTCCTATTGTAGTAAATGTCTCGTTTCTCGGTCGGCTTAATCAAGTCAGGGTGCTTTCGCAGCACGTAGCCGGCTTTCAGTTTAGTCATCTCGATGCCGCCAATACTTACAAACTCCGGCTTCTCGTGATAGTAATGATTATATCTACTGTCCAAAAAAATGAGCTTACCGTTAATGTCAAATCCCTTTAGAACGGCCTTGCTTTCCCATTCCAGACTGCCATACATCCGCAGTCCCAGGTCACGCCCCTCCTCGTCTATGACGGTCACGCGGCTCTTATATACTGGATAGGGATAAGTGCAATAGGCGAAATACCCGTCGTCAGCTCTTCTGACATGTTCAAACTGAGGCTGATGAACCATCCTTCCATCTTTTGCGATACCATAGAGACCATTCTTCATAAAGATTTCCAGTCCACGGTGCTCCTCATCCTTCCGTTTAATCTTCACCATGTGGGTGTCAATCAGTTCTTTCTCTGTGCCATCGCCTCTTACATAGAGCAGGCCCTCACGGCCCATGCCCGCCTTACCGGCCATCTGTCCGGTGAACATCAATGGCCAGTTCCAGTCTTCCGTAGGCAGTCCAAACGACTGGTACATGCCTACATGGTCGAGAATCACCACCTTTTCCTTGCCCTCGGCAATGCGCATGCCGCGCCCCACCTGCTGCAGGTACTTCGAGAGCGACAGCGTAGGACGGGCCAACTGTATAAACTCCACCTCGGGGAAGTCTACCCCCTCTCCAAGTATATCCACATTCACCACCACGTCAATCTGCCCGTCCCTGTACTCCTGTACCAGCCGGTCGCGCTCCGCAGTGGGGGTCTTCGCCTCTATCCAGCAGCAGTTCACCTGCTGCTTCTGATAGTATTCCGTGATATGGCGCGCATGGTCACGGTCGATGGCATACACGATGCCCTTCTTGCCGTTCACGAACTTGCGATAGGCCCGATACAGATTCTCTATCGACTCTTCGCAATCCATTACCAGTGCCATCTCCTTCATCTGGTAATCGTCGTCCACGCCGCGTTTCTTCAGTCCGGCCACCTGCTTCAAGATGGGGTTGTCCGGCTCTGCCGTCACATAGTCGAAGTCGCTAAGCCACCCCATCCGAATAAACTCCTGTATGGTATGGCTTTGCACCATCGTCTGAAACAAGTCCAGGAATCCCTCGTTGTTTAGTCGGCACGGAGTTGCCGTCAGCCCTAAGAACTTCGCATCAGGCCACCGCTCCCACAGCATTTTGTAAGTCTTTGCCAGTGCATGATGCGCCTCGTCGATGATCACTAAAGAAGGATTCATGGATAACTTATGGTCCTTCGTTACCATGCGTGGCAAAGCACAATCTGAGTTTTCCGCTCTTTCCGTCTGACCTATGTCCCGAGACAGTTTCTGTATACTCTCCACCACGACATGCTCCTTCTCCATGTCAATCCCGAAGGATTTCATCATTCCCCGTATCTGGTCCAACAGTTCTCGTCGGTGCGCCACAATCAACACACCGCCTAGAGTGTCATTATCGTGCAGAGCAGCAGCGATGTGACGAATGAGTTTTTATGAAAGAAATCTGAATAACGTGAATAATTTTATTCAGAAATATGAATCATTATTATATCTATTTCTGGCATAATTATTCACATTATTCAGATTTCTTTCATAAACAAAACCAAAAGAGGAGACTGCTTATTGTATATTCAATGCCGTAACGCATCAATATTATTCTTCCTCATCGGCATCGTCTAAGTCGTCCCGTTCGTCATCGAGAAGCGTGCCTTGCTCTATGGTCAACCCTCCCATGGGGTCTATACTCAGCTCAAGCGGTATGAACTCGTCGTCGGCATCGGGATGGGTAATGATCACAGCAAACTCAAGTTTCTTGCCATCAACCTCGTGAAACACGATGTTCTCAAGCACTCCACGGTTACGGAAATCGTCGTTCAGATAGGAAGCAAACGATGCCTTCGTAAACGTCTTTTGCATGAACACCGTGCTGTCGCTTCTCGAGATGCGCATGCTGACGCGGTTGTCCACGTATTTCTGCCCAATCTCGTCGGTCACCATAGGCAGCGAGTCGGCAGGTTCGCGAGCGATGCACACCACATACTGCCGTCCTTGCCAGGTTATGTCAGTAGAGCGCACGTCGGTACGCATCTTCACCGGTGCTTTTGGCTTCTCGGGTTCATACTTCGTCACGATGATATCTTCGCTTTGCTTTTTCTCTTTACAAGCGGTGGCTCCCAGCATCATGACGCCTGCCACAAAAAAAAGTGATATTGCATATTTCATATTGCATGCAAAATTACGAAAAAAGTAGCGACGGGACAAAAAAAATGCCCACTATTTTCATAGCAGGCACTGAATATCCTGAAATATTCGTCTTTCTTTCCTTATAAACAAATACCCATTAAGGGAATCAGGCACGCTTGCCTTTTTCAAAAACACTATGTTAACCTAAATCACTATGAAAAATTTTTTCTTCTTTATATTTATTCGTTTTTGTGTGCTCTCTGTCTATTTCCTTGCATGCGGCGTCCTTGAAACATTTTCTTCTCGTCGGTCTTGTATTGTTCATACTGCTCTTGTGTAAGAATCTGTTTCAGTTCGGCATCGTAGGCTTCTCTCACCTTGCGGCCGTCTTCCATGCTCCGCATTCTCCCATCAGGCCGCTGCAAGGAATCTTTTTTCTCGAAAGGCTTCAGGCTGTCTACCTTCTCGTGAGAACGAGCCGTTTGCAGGTCGGCCTTGTTCATTCTGCCGGGTCTTTGCCCTCTCCCCATCATAGAGCCACCCATTTTGCCCATATAGCGGGTGTTCAGCTCCAGGAGCTTAGCGGCTTGCTCTTCGTTCAGTCCAAGTCGTTTCACCGTCATGTCGGTGCGTTGCTTCACCATTTCAGTCCGGTCGAACTTTCTTGCTTCTTTTTTCTCTCCGTCCTGTGCCATTGCCACCATGCTCATCATGATTGAGGCAACCATGGCCAATACCATCTTTTTCATATCTTGTTAAGTTTTTTGATGTTTTACAATATATTTGCTTCTATTTTTAAGTTGCAACTGATATTTTGATGCAAATACGCAGAAAAAGTTTAATTGAGTCGTACAAAAAAAATAGTTTTTTTACGCTAAAGTGAAAAAATTGGACAAAAATTATTATTTCGAATTGTTGAACGAGATTGTTTCTCATTATTGGCTATTTCTTTCTGAGACACGAATTGTCGTAATTGTCCGAATTTTTAATAATATCAAGTAGATGAACAAAAATAGTTTTATAATTAAACACGAAAGCGTTTATCGACCGTTTTCTGCTCTTCGATGAAACGAAATAAACAATCTGTGAAACAACAGGGCGATGGCAGATGAATAATTATTCGTAATTTTGCACGAAAATTATTCAACATGCACAAAATGACGAAAAGAAAACTTTACACCACCCTGCTGGCACTGCTTGCCTGTGCCGGCAACGCCGAGGCCCAGCTGAACAAAAACCCCGACATGTTTCTGGGCAACATCACCACCAGCTACCAGATAGACTATGCCGGTGCGCCGAAATTCTACCAACTGTGGGACCAGATCACTCCCGAGAACGAGTCGAAATGGGACCAGATAGAAGGCTGGAGCCGAGGCTCGTACAGCTGGGGCAACTGCGACCGCATCTACAACTATGCCAAGACGCATAAGTTCCCCTTCAAGTTTCACACGCTGGTATGGGGCTCGCAATACCCCAAGTGGATGGACAATCTCTCGAAAGAGGAGCAGCTGAAGGCCATCACCGAGTGGATGGATGCCATCAAGAAGAAATATCCCGACCTGCAGATGATCGACGTGGTCAACGAGGCCGTGGCCGGACATGCCCCCGCCCCCTACAAAGATGCGCTGGGCGGCGACGGCAAGACCGGTTACGACTGGATCATACGTGCCTTCGAAATGGCGCATGAGCGCTGGCCCAACGCCATCCTCATCTACAACGACTACAACACCTTCCAGTGGAACACCGACCAGTTCATCGCCCTGGTGCAGACCATCCGCGACGCCGGTGCGCCCATCGATGCCTACGGTTGCCAGAGCCACGACCTGAACGGCTGCAGTGCCACCACGCTGAAAAACTCGATGGCAAAGATACAGAACGCGCTGAAGATGCCCATGTACATCACCGAATACGACATTGGCACCGACGACGACCAGTACCAGCTGAAGCAATACAAGGAGCAGCTGCCCCTGATGTGGGAGGCCGACTACTGTGCCGGTGTGACCCTGTGGGGCTATATCTATGGCGAGACATGGGTAGACAACGGCAATTCCGGCATCATCAAGGATGGAAAAGACCGCCCCGCCATGACCTGGCTGCGCGAGTATATGAAGAGCGAGAAGGCTCTGACCGCCAAGAGCCCCTTCCCCGGCAGGGTGAAGGAGGCATCGCTCTACGTGCGGCCCGAGGCCCTGCGCGTGCCCATAGGTCAGCCTGCCAGCATAGAGATACGTGCCACGATGCGCACCAAGACCATCGACCACATAGACTTCTACGTGAACAACGTGCTGCGACAGACGCTCACCGAGGCACCCTACATGGCCGAATATACCCCTCAGCAAAAGGGTAAATACCTGCTGAAGGCCGTACTCACCGCCACCGACGGCACACGATACGAGCGACTCTCGTCGATTACTGCCTACGAAGACCTGGGCGACCGCCGCTTCACCAACCTGGCAGAGCTAAAAAGCGGACAGCCCTTCGCCATCATCAGCGAGGAGCAGGACAAAGCCTTCTACTGCATCGACAACCAGAACCTGGGCTTCGCCGACTACAACACTGCCTTCGCCGACAATGCCGTGGGCCACTACTATAAACTCGTGAGCCTCTCCACCGCCAGCGATGCCAGCATCAGGAACTGCTATCTGCTGCGGCAGCTCACCGTCAACGAGTCGGAATACAGCATCTGGGGAAGCCCCGGCTATCTGAACACGCAGCCTGCCGACCAGTCGTGCTGTTTCATCCTCGGGCTGAACAACCAGTACGGGCAGGACATCAAGAACGGTGCCGTATGGGACATTCAGCATGTCGAGGGTCGTGGCTTCACGCTCAAGAACATAGGCACGGGGCTATACCTGCACGACAATGGCCCGGCAAAGTATGAAGAGCCGGCCTACTTCACCTTCTGCACCACCGGCCTGGCAACGGGCATCGCACCCCAGACGGCAACGACAGGCAGCCAACGCCACGACCGCGTATACACCCTCTCGGGCCAGCTCGTGGGCAACACGCTGCCAAGCAATGCACGACCGGGCATCTACATCGTCAACGGCAAGAAACTGCTCGTAAAATAACATATAATTCCATACTGTAATGAAGAAGACATATACCCTCATTTTACTGTTATGCTCCACCCTCGGCCTATGGGCACAGGGAGTGAAGCCGCTGCCCACGCTCAGCGTGGAAGGCAAATGGCTCGTAGACCGCCACGGCAACCATGTGGTGCTGCACGGCGTGATGGACACCCCCAGCTGCTGGTTCAACAGCGGGCGCTGGGGCTGGAGCTACGACAACGACGGGCGGCTGCGCTGCCTGAACTATTTCGAGAAGGTGTTCACTGGTCTTGAAGAGGCCAAGTGCACCGTGTTCCGCCTGCATCTGGAGCCAGCCTGGACCAACGACCCCAACGCCGGCTACACATACCCCGGGGCGACGGGACAGGCTGCCGACGCCACCGGCGAGGCCGACATCAGGAAGTTCAACCCCTCGAGGCTCACCAGCTTCCTGAAGACGCTCTACTTCCCCCTGGCAAAGAAGGCCATGAACCACGGCATGTATGTGGTCGTGCGTCCACCGGGCGTATGTCCCCACGACCTGAAAGTGGGCGACTACTATCAGCAATACCTCACCACGGTGTGGGACATCGTCAGCAAGAACGACTCCATACGCAAATATGCCGGACAGATAAGCCTGGAGCTGGCCAACGAGCCGGTAAACATGAAGAACCGCTACGGACAGACCGATGCCAAGGCGCTGCACGACTATTTCCAGCCCATCGTCGACAAGATACGTGCCAACGGCTTCACCGGCATCATCTGGATTCCCGGCACCGGATGGCAGTCGCACTACGAAGACTATGCCAAACACCCCATTCAGGGACAGAACATCGGCTATGCCGTACACGACTATGAGGGGTGGTACGGCTGCAGCGAGGGCAACGCCAACGCGCAGAACAAAATAAGGCAGTTTCATAGTCAGGTGCCCGTGGTAGACAACTATCCCGTCATCATCACCGAGGTGGACTGGAGCCCCAAGAAGCCCGGCACCGGCCACTACAACGAGCATGGCGTGTGGGTGGAGAGCAACTATGGCACCTGGGCCACGGCATCGACCTCGAAATGGGGCAAGGCCTTCAAAGCCGTGCTCGACCACTATGGCAACATCTCGATGACGCTTTCCGGCACCGACTGCCTCATCGACGTAGAACAGCTGCTGAAAGACGGTAGCGTAGTGCCTGCCTTCGGTGGTCTGGAAGAGGCCTGCGGCAAGGCATGCATGGACTGGTATGCCGCCTACTATTACCAAGACTGGCCTCACGCCGACGACGAGACGTCGAGCGAGAAGTCGCTCACCGTGCAGAGCCTGGCCCTGAAAGGCGACTCACTGGCCATGCTCGTGGGCGAAGCCGTTCACCCACAGCTACTGGCCACCTTCATGACGGGCCGCACCGAAGACGTTACCGCACGCGCCACCATCGAGACCGACGGCAGCAGCATCGAACTCGCCGGAACACTGCTCAGGGCTGTGCGCGAAGGGCGTTCTACCGTAAAAGCCACCTACACCGACGGTCTGGGCAACAGTGCCGACACGGAATTCTGCGTCGATGCGCGCTTCTTCCGCTTCGACAGCCGATACGTCACTACCAACATAGGCGGCGCGGCGGGAGTCTACAACGAGAAGAACCACGCCATGAAGCCTGCTGCCGACGGGCAGATAGGCTGGCAGTACGACATCGATGCCGACATGTCGGACTACCGATACCTGGTGGTCAGGCTGCGCGAACCGCAGACCTGCGATGCACGGCTGAACATCTATACCGATGCCAACCTGCAACAGGGCTACACCAGCGAGCCCTTCGGCGAACAGACGCTTATCGCCATCGACCTCGGGGCCGCCACCTACACCTCGGGGACAGGCAAGGGACAGCCGCTCGACACGAAGCGAGTGCGCACCATAAGCTTCTCGGGCAGCGGCAGCGGGTATATGATCCTAACCGACATCTACCTCACCAACAACGACGACTTCTCGCCACACACTGCGGCCATCACACATGCCACGAACTCCAGGCCCACGGCCACAGATGCCATCTTCACCCTAAGCGGACAGAGAGTCGCGAAAGCGAGTGCAAAAGCAGGCATCTACATCGTCGACGGCCGCAAGCTCCTCATCAAGTGAGCACATCAAGATTTTTTTTGGTTAATCAACGACGATTTGTGATTTTATTTGTAACTTTGCACGCAGAAAACAAAATCAATAACCAACAAAAAAGATCTTATGAAATTAAGTGGAAGAAGACAGAGCTCGCACGTGGAAGACCGTCGCGGCATGAGCACCGGCGCCAAGGCAGGCATTGGCGGTCTGGGCGGCATCATCATCATTGCGCTGATGACCTTCATGCAGGGAGGCAACCTCGGCGATGTAGTGCAGAACGTGGTGCAGCAGCAGATGCAGGCACCCACCGAGACAGTAAACGAACAGGCCTTTACCGAAGAAGAGCAACAGCTGGCCGAAGAGTGCAAGCAGATACTCGCCAGCACCGAGGACGTATGGACCAAGGTGTTTGCCGAAAACGGTCTGGGCGAATACCAGTACCCCACCCTGGTGCTCTTCTCCAACCAAGTGAACTCTGCCTGCGGCTCGGCCACCGCCGCCGTTGGCCCCTTCTATTGCTCGGGCGACCAGAAACTGTATGTCGACCTGTCGTTCTTCACCCAGATGAAGCGCCAGTTGGGCGTAGAGGGCAACACCTTTGCATACGCTTATGTGCTGGCCCATGAGATAGGCCACCACGTGGAGTACCTCACCGGCACGCTCAACAAAGCCCACCAGGCCATGAGCCAGACCGACAAGGTCACAGCCAACCAGATCAGCGTGCGCCTGGAGCTGCTGGCCGACTACTATGCCGGCGTGTGGGCACACTACGAAGACCAGATGAACCACTCCATGGAATATGGCGACCTGGAGAAGGGCCTCGAACTGGCCAAGGCCATCGGCGATGACTGGCTGCAGAAGAAGGCACAGGGGCGCGCCGTGCCAGAATCCTTCACCCACGGCACCAGCGATCAGCGCAAGCGATGGCTGAAACGCGGCTACGACACAGGAGATCTGCAGACCTCGACCTTCAGCGTAAGGAACTACGACGACCTGTAGGATTATGTTCAGTTGCTTAACATTATTAAAAAATAAAGCGAATGCTTGCGGCATTCGCTTTATTTTTATATCTTTGCGCGTAAATAACAAAACCTAAAAGAAAAACAGCCAATATGAAAAAACATTACATCCCGTTGCTGGTGTGTCTGCTTGCAGCCTCTTCCGTTTCGGCCGCACCAGAAAAGGCTCCCATGTGGAAAAACCCGGGAGTGAACCAAGTGAACCGCGAGGCGCGCCGCGCCAACTTCTTCGCATTTGAAAATGCCGACAAGGCCAAGGCCAACGACAAGACGAAGTCGAGCCGCTACCTCTCGATGGAGGGCATGTGGTGCTTCTGCTTCGTGAAAGACCACAACCTCGCCCCGAAAGACTTCTACTCGCTGAAGTACGACGACTCCAAATGGGTAGACTTCCCCGTGCCCGGCCTCTTCGAAACCGAAGGCTACGGCGACAAAACCTATCGCAACGTGGGCTACTCTTGGTGCACTACCTTCGACAGCAACCCGCCCTACATAGGCGAGACCAACAACTACACGGGCTCCTACCGCCGCACGTTCGACCTGCCGCAGGACTGGAACGGACAGGAGGTGTTCTTCCATGTGGGCTCGGCCACGAGCAACCTCTCGCTGTGGGTCAACGGCAAATATGTGGGCTACTCTGAAGACTCGAAGGTGGCAGCCGAGTTCAACATCACGAAATATCTGAAAAAGGGCCAGAACCTCATCGCCATGCAGGTAATGCGTTGGTGCGACGGCTCCTATCTGGAAGACCAGGACTTCTGGCGCTTCACCGGCATTGCCCGCGAGGTGTATCTCTACAGCAGGCCGAAGGTACACGTGAAAGACATCACGCTGACCCAGGACTATGACCTCGACGACAAGGAGGGCGAGCTGAACGCCCGCATCGAACTGCAAGGCAATGCCACAGTAGAGGCACAGCTGCTCGATGCCAACGGCAACGCAGTGGGGAAAGCAGACATTGAGCAGAAGGGCAACATCCGGATGGTGGAGTTCGAAGTGCCCAATGCCAAGGCATGGACAGCCGAGACACCTTATTTATATACGCTGCTCGTCACGCTGAAACAGGGCGACAAGGTGGCAGAGGCCATTCGCCAGCGCGTGGGCTTCCGCCACATCGAGATTAAGAACGCCCAGCTGCTGGTCAACGGAAAGCCTATCCTGATAAAAGGTGCCGACCGCCACGAGCTGGATCCCGACGGCGGATACATCGTGTCGATGGAGCGCATGGTGCAGGACATCAAGATTATGAAGCAGCTCAACATCAACGCCGTGCGCACCTGCCACTATCCCGACGACCCGCGCTGGTACGACCTGTGCGACGAATATGGCCTCTACGTCACCGCCGAGGCCAACCTCGAGAGCCACGGCATGGGCTACGGCGACCGCACGCTGGCCAAGCGGCCGGACTTCGAGCTGATGCACCTGGAGCGCAATCAGGCCAACGTGCTCACGCTGCGCAACCACCCATCGATCATCGTGTGGTCGCTGGGCAACGAGGCCGGCTACGGCCCCAACTTCGAGAAAGCCTACGACTGGGTGAAGGCCACCGACGCCACGCGTCCCTGCCAGTATGAGCAGGCTGGCGACTGGGGAAAGACCGACATCTTCTGCCCGATGTATGCCGACTACAACCGCTGCGAGAAATACTCGCAGGGCGACAACCAGCGCCCGCTCATACAGTGTGAGTATGCCCATGCCATGGGCAACTCGATGGGCGGCTTCAAGGAATACTGGGACCTCATTCGCAAATATCCTAAGTATCAGGGTGGCTACATCTGGGACTTCGTAGACCAGGGCATGCGCGACAAGAGTCCTATAACCGGACGCGAGATATTCACCTATGGCGGCGACTACGGGAAATATCCCGCCTCTGACTATAACTTCAACTGCAATGGCATCATTGCCCCCGACCGCCGGCTGAACCCCCACGCCTACGAGGTGCAGTATTACTATCAGAACGTGTGGGTGAAGGATGCCGGTCTGAAGGAGGGCAAGATAGAGGTGTACAACGAGAATTTCTTCCGCACGCTCGGCGACCTCACCCTGAGCTGCATCCTGCTGCCTGGAGGCGAGACGAGCAATGCCTACGTAATCACAGACTTCAGCGGTTATGCCGACATTGCCCCCCAGAGCAGCAAGGTCATCGAGTCGCCACAGCTCAAGGAGGCCATCGCCAAATATATGGCCCAATATCCCGACCGTGAGCTCACGGCCAACTTCTATTTCCGCTCGAAGCAGGCACAGCCTCTCATCGAAAAAGGACAGGTACTGGCCAAGGAGCAGTTCGTAGTGCAGCCCTATAAGTTCCCGGAACTGAACGTAGAGGCCTCCCATTCGGCCGCCGAAAAGGTTACGATAGCCCCAAAATCTGGAGAAGCCTCCTCGGGGACCGAGGAGACTAACAGCTACATCAAGCTCTCGGCTGCCGGCACCGACCTCTACGTGGGCAAGCATACCGGACTGATAGACTATATCACCGTCGACGGGAAGGAGATGCTGCAGTTCCGCGAGTCGGTAACGCCCGAGTTCTGGCGTGCACCCACCGACAACGACTATGGCGCCGGCCTACAAAACCATTTCCGCGTGTGGCACGAACTGTGGATGAAGGTGAAGAGCTGCACGGTAAACAACAACAGCATCACCGCCACCATCGAGTTGCCTCACCAGAAGGCCCTGCTCACGATGACCTACACCCTGACCGCAGAAGGCGAGATCATCGTGCGCCAGCAGATGACTGTAGACAAGGAGGCCAAGGTGAGCGAACTGTTCCGCTACGGCATGCAGCTGCAGATGCCAAAGCAATATAATAAGGTGAGATATTATGGTCGCGGCCCTGCCGAGAACTATATAGACCGTAACCACTCTGAATTTATCGGGCTCTACGAAAACGATGTGCAGAAGGAGTACTTCAACTATATACGTCCGCAGGAGAGCGGCAACCACACCGACGTGCGCTGGCTGCAGGTGCTCGATGCCGACGGCCATGGTCTCTGCTTCTACAGCAATGCCCCCATGGAGGCAAGTGCCCTGCCCTACTCTACCGACCAGCTCGACGACGGCCCGTCGAAGAACAAAGCTTGGGGGCGCCACTCCGGCGACCTCGTTGCTCCCGGACAGACCTTCGTACACATAGACCAGCGTCAGATTGGCCTGGCATGCGTCAACTCGTGGGGTGCATGGCCACGCAAGGAGTATCGGCTGCCCTATCAGGACTACGACTTCACCTTTGCCATCAAGCCAGTGAAATAATCCGAGTGCGGTAGGAATGAATCGTTCATTTAAAGAAATTGAACATTCAAAACTCGCTCTTTTTTGAAAGAAATTAGAATAATTGGAATAATTTTGCCTACGGACAAGAACAGTGCAGCCAAAGCCAGGACACTTGAATTATTCTAATTATTCTAATTTCTTTTTAGTGATGATAAAAAAATAACTTGGTATGGAATTATTCGTGCTGTGCGGTTGCCTCTGCCAGTGTAGGGGCAGGCCCCGTGCCAGCCCGATTGCCCGCAAGGGCAAATGTTCTGAAAGACGGTTGTATTACCGCAAAGCGGTATGAAAAAACAAAGAAAAACCATATCCTATAGATGGTTTTTCTTTGTTTTTCTGTTTTCCGTGTTTTTGTAAGGCCGCTTTGCGGCATTATCTAAACTACAGGATGGTCTTCACAGCCTCGAGCATACCTTTCTGCTGAATCAGGTCGAGATACTGCTTCACGAGCTGGTTCAGTCCCTCTACCTTGTTCAGGTCTTCCTGCCAGATGAATTCTGCCGAGAGCACGCCGTCGGCCACCTTCTGCGTGTCGCCCGTAGCCCAAAGCTGCTGCAACAGCTCGATGATCTTCGGGTCGTCGTTGGGTGTAATCTCAGCCCCATCGTCGCGCTTGCCACCTTTGTAGTAGGTGATGATGGCAGCCAGGCCAAACACCAGGCCCTTGGGCAGCTCGCCCTTGCGCTCCAGATAGGTTTTCACGCCGGGCAGGTCGCGAGCCTGGAACTTGGGGAAGGAGTTGAGCATGATGCTCGTCACCTGATGGTCGACGAACGGGTTGTCGAAGCGCTCAAGCACATCGGCGGCAAACTTCTCGAGCTCGTCCATGGGCAGGTCGAGGGTCTGCATGAGTTCTTCGAACTGCACCTTGTGAATATACTTGCCAATCACCTCATGCTGGCAGGCATCGCGCACGATGTTGACGCCACTCAGATAAGCTACGGGCGAGAGTACCGTGTGGGGGCCGTTGAGCAACGTCACCTTGCGCTTATGGTAAGGCTCCTCGCTGGGCACGAACAGCACGTGCAGGCCAGCCTTGTCGGCGGGGAATTCCTGAGCTACTTCCTTCGGGGCCTCTATCACCCACAGGTGGAAGTTCTCGGCCTGCACCACGAGGTTGTCGCGATAGCCTATCTTCTCCTGAATCTGGGCTATCTCCTTGCGTGGGAAGCCCGGCACGATGCGGTCTACGAGCGTAGCATAGACGCCGCACGACTCTTCGAACCACTGGCGGAAGCCCTCAGGCAGCTGCCACAGGTCGATGTATTTGCGGATGCAGTCTTTCAGCACATGGCCATTGAGGAAGATGAGCTCGCAGGGGAAGATGATGAG
>CAMJLB010000009.1 GCA_946406555.1 uncultured Prevotellaceae bacterium
CCGGCATGAAATGGGACTGGAATTACCACCTAAATTGACGCAGAACCACTTTTTTTGCACTTACTTTTTTGGCTTTCTCATCGAAATATAGTAACTTTGCCGTGTCTATAGTAAAAAAATTGTACCCAGTGATATGAAAAAACTATTGTTTACCTTGCTAACCTTGCTCTTGACTCTGCTGTTGCAGGCGCAGCCCCAGCAGCAAGTGGGTGTTGCACGGCAGCAAGCCATGATGGAGCAGATAGGTAAGGCAGCAGCAGGCATTCGCACCATGGAATGCGACTTCACGCAGGTGAAGACCATGAGCTTCCTCAACGACAGGCTCACCTCGCAGGGGCGCATGCTTTTCAGCGCTGAAGGCAAACTACGATGGGAGTACACCAAGCCATACAGCTACACCTTCGTGCTCAATGGCCAGAAGGTCGCCATGCGGTCGGGCAAGGGAAGCCAGACAGTAGACCTGCGGCAGAGCAGGCTGTTTCAAGGCATAGCCCAGGTGATGATGAACAGCGTGACGGGCCGCGGCCTTGGTGCCCTCGACGGCTTCAGCTGCACGATGTATGAGAAAGACAGGGAATGGATAGCCATGCTTACGCCACAGAAAAAAGACATGAAGAGGCTCTTCAAAAGCATTTGCCTGCACTTCAGTGGCAAGAAGCCGATGGTGACGCAGGTGGAAATGACCGAGCCTGGCGGCGACGCTACCGTGATCTCACTGAAGAACGTAAAGACCAATTGCCACATCGATGAAAAGATGTTTGCTGCTCAGTAGCATGTTGCTTGCCGGGGCGGCTTGCCTGGCCCAGGACTTCCTGCTGCCGCTTGCCCAACGCAGCAGGTTCCGGGTAGACGTGTCGGGGCGTGGGGCACAGCTCTCGGGCATCTGCATCGTGAAGACCGATGACAGTGGCAGTCGGGGGACTTTGGTCAACGACTTTGGCATTCATGTGCTCGACTTCACCCTCTCTCCCGACAGGCAACGACTGAAGCTGCTCAACGTGATGCAGCCATTAAACCGCTGGTATGTGAAGAAAACGGTGCGCAAAGACCTGCAAATGCTCTTTGCTGCCACACGACCGGGGCTTCAAGGCGCCAAACGACAGATAGACCGTGGCACCGACAGCGTGCTGACGCTCGACAATGCGAGGCACAAACTGAGATACTGCTTCAAACCCGTAAACGACAATGCCAATGAAACTGCTCAATAATTTCTTCACCATCGTAGGAGGCAACGAATCCTGTGTGCACATCAGACTCCATGCCACGCACCCCGTCTTCAGGGCCCACTTCCCTGGCAACCCCATTACGCCGGGGGCGTGCATCGTTCAGGCCATAGGCGAACTGCTGAGTGTGAGGGAAGGGCAGAAGCTGGTGCTGCACCGGGCGAACAGCGTGAAGTTCGTTTCGCCACTGAAGCCGCAGGAGCAGCCCGTGGTCAGCGTGGTGTTCCAGACGGTGGACCATGACGACGGTGGAAGGGTGACTGCCAAAGGATACATAGAGGCCAATGGCGATATATCGACAAAGTTTGCACTGGTATTTGCGGAAGTTATGAATTTTAGAACAAGACAGTGATGATGGACATACAGGAACAGATGAAGGCCATGCGCATCTGCGTGGTGGTGCCCACCTACAACAATGCGGGTACCATCGTGGGCGTGCTGCAGCGCATACTGGCCATCACCAACGATGTGATCGTGGTGATAGACGGTTGCACCGACGATACACAGCAGCGTCTGGAGACCATACGCGGCGAACTGCTCAGCGTGGTAGACTACATGCCCAACCGCGGCAAGGGCCATGCGCTGGTAGAAGGCTTCAAGCGCGCCATCAGCAAGGGCTTTGAATATGCCATCACCATCGACAGCGACGGGCAGCATTTTCCAGAAGACATTCCGCTTTTCGTGGAAGCCCTGCGCCAACAGCCTCACTCGCTCGTGGTGGGGGCAAGAAACCTGCATGAACAGAACATGCCGGGGGGAAACCTCTTTGCCAACAAGTTCTCAAATTTCTGGTTCTTCTTGCAGACAGGGGTGGCATTGCCCGACACTCAGACGGGATACCGACTCTACCCGCTGAACCGCTTGCGGGGCACACAGTGGATAACATCGCGCTACGAGGCCGAACTGGAGCTGCTGGTGAATGCCGCATGGCGAAGCGTACCCATCAGGTCTATACCCGTGAGAGTGTATTATCCACCGCAAAACGAGCGCGTCAGCCATTTCAAGCCGGTTGTCGACTTCATGCGAATCTCACTGCTCAACACGGCTCTTTGCATCCTGGCAGTGGTCTACGGATGGCCAAGAATGCTCATTCATAGAGTGAAACACAGAAAAGAAAGAATTAAATAGGTGAAAATATTCACGGAGATCCCGATTGTTCGGAATCCCGGTATCCCGAAATCTCGGAATCCCGAAATCCCAGAATCCCGAAATCCCAGAATCCCGAAATCTCGAAATCCCGAAATCCCGAAATCCCGAAATCCCGAAATCCCGCAAAAAAGCAAGTGGCATTAGAACGATTTTTTCTTCATCTCTACGACTATCTTCGACCGCGACGGATGGTGGCTGCGATAGTGGTGCTGGCAGTGGTGGCGTGTGCCATTGTGCTGGCATGGCGCATGAACTATGAGGAAGACATTGCGCGGTTCCTGCCTCACGACGAACAGAGCGAGCGATGGGCCGATGTGTACGAAAGCTTGTCGGCGGGAGGACAGATAGCCATCGTGGTGCGCGGCGACAACACCGACACGATAGAGGCGGCCATGGACTGCCTGAAAGAACAACTGGAACAACTGGACACGCAACAGATGATAGAGCGGCTGCAGGTGCAGGCCGACGAGACGCAGTGGCTGGAGATGGCTCAGTTCGTTGGCAGCAATGCCCCCTACTTTCTTTCACCTGCCGACTGGCAGCGTATAGACTCGCTGATACAGATGCCTGGCTACATCGCCCGGCAGATAAGCGACGACAAGCAACTGCTGCAACTGCCCACGGCAGCCGCCATGGCAACGACCATGCGGCAAGACCCGCTGCAGCTGTTCACGCCTGTCGTGAAACGCCTGCAGGCGTTCCGACTGAGCGAACAGTTCTCGTTGGTCGATGGCTACGTGTTTACCAGCGACGGCCGTGCGGCCTTGGCTTTTCTCACCTCGCCTTACGGCAACAGCGAGTCGGCCCATAACGACGAATTGCAGCAGTTGCTGGACCAAGCCATGACGCGTACCGCTGAAAACCATCCGTCGGTATCCGTCTCGGCCGTGGGCGCCTCGCTTATTGCAGCTGGCAACGCACGGCAGATAAAAGCCGACAGCATGCTGGCAATGGCTGTAGCGATGGTGTTGATCGTGGCTTTGTTGGCATGGCACTACCGCAGACTGTCATTCCTGTTGTGGATTGTGGTCTCTATTGCCTTCGGGTGGCTCTTTGCCGTTGCCTGCATGTCGCTCTTGGCCCATCACGTTTCGGTCATCGTGATAGGCGTTGGCTCGGTTTTCATTGGCATTGCAGTGAACTATCCGCTCCACTATCTGGACCATTTGCAGACCGTGGGCAACAGTCGGCAGGCGCTGCGCGACATGGTGGAGCCGCTCCTCATAGGCAATGTCACCACCGTCAGTGCCTTCCTTTGCCTGTTATGGCTCGATGCCGCTGCCATGCGCGACCTGGGCCTTTTTGGGGCACTCATGCTGCTGGGCACCATCCTGTTTGTGCTTATAGTACTGCCTTTGAAAAATTTCAACCCTACCCTCCCCACCTCTCCCACCCTCCCCACTTCCCCCACCGTCCCCACTTCCCCCCTACCCTCCTTCACAAGAAAGTTCCTCCTTGGCCTGCTGTGTCTTCTCACTCTCATTTTCTTCTGGGCCAGCCTCGACACCTCTTTCGACTCAGACCTCCACCACATCAACTACACAACAGCTCAGCAGCAGACCGACTTAGAGCTGCTGTCGCAACTGCAGGGCGAAGCATCGGTCTATGCCGTTTCGGAAGCTACCGACCTCGAGACCGCGCTGCGCCAGAACGAGACACAGGTGCTGCCGCTACTGGAGCGGTTGCAGGCGCAGGGGGTGGTGAGCCGTGTGAGCGGTCTGGGCGGCTTCCTGCCATCGATGGAACAACAGAAAGAACGGGCGCAGCAATGGAACAGTTTTTGGGCCCGATGGCGCGGAGAGGTTGACAGGATAGTGCGGCAAGAGGCAAGGGCACAAGGCTTCTCCGACTCTGCCTTTGAACCCTTTCTCAACCTCATAGCACAAGCCATAGAGCCACAACCGCCAGTCTATTTCGACCTGATTCTTGCCAACATGGCCGATACCTACATACAGCATGGCAGAAATGGCAACGTGCGCATTGTGAACATGGTGCAGACAACGGCTCCCGGACAGGTTACGTCGCTGATAGGCCAGGAGACTCGGTCACCAGTTTATGCCTTCAGCAGCAACGACGTGGGTAGCCAGCTGGTGAAGCTACTGTCTGACAGTTTCAACTATATTGGCTTCGTGTGCGGTTTTGTGGTGTTTTTCTTCCTCTGGCTGTCGTTCGGGCGACTGGAGCTCTCATTGCTGTCGTTCCTGCCGTTGGCTGTGGGGTGGGTATGGATTCTCGGCATCATGCAGCTTACGGGGCTGCAGTTCAATATCGTCAACATCATCTTGGCCACTTTCATCTTCGGCCAAGGCGACGACTACACCATCTTCATGACCGAGGGATTGATCACTCAACTTTCCACGGGGCAGAGCCATCTTGACGGTTATAAGCGTAGCGTGGCCCTCTCAGCCACAATCATGTTTGTGGGCATCGGTACGCTTATCATGGCCCGGCACCCTGCTTTGCGCTCGTTGGCCCAGGTCACCATCATTGGCATGGCTACCGTAGTGCTCATGGCTTTTGTGCTGCCGCCGCTCGTGTTTCATTGGCTCACCCGACAGCGCGATGGGCAGCTGCGACAGGTGCCCGTCACGCTTGCGCAGTTGGGACGCTCGCTTCTCGTGTCGCTGCTTTTCCTAGCCTTCATGTATTTGTTTCTGCTGCCCTACACTTGGCTGTATTTCCACTTGGGCCGACATTCCCATGCACATAGCTTACGCTACCACTGCCTGCTGCAGCGCATAGCATGCTTCATCGTGCATCATTTGCCGGGGGTAGGCTTCCGGCTCGACAATCAAGCGGGAGAGGATTTCAGTCGGCCTGCCGTCATCATCTGTAACCATCAGTCGCAACTCGACCTGATGTGCTTGATGATGCTTACTCCACGCATCGTCTTTCTCACCAACGACTGGGTGTGGCATCACCCCGTCTATGGGGCCGTGGTGCGCCGGGCTGAATATTACCCCGTGAGCCAAGGGTTGGAACCGCACCTGGAACAGCTCCGCCGCCTCTATCAGCGGGGCTATTCCATTGCCGTGTTCCCAGAGGGCACCCGCTCGGCCGACTGCAGCATCCTGCGCTTTCACAAAGGTGCTTTCTACTTGGCTGAGCAGTTAAAAGCCCCCTTGTTGCCTGTCGTCCTGCATGGAGCCGGTCATGTGCTGCCTAAGCACGAACTGCTGCTACGAAGGGGCAGCATACACGTAGAAGTTGGACAGCGCGTCGTGCCGGGGCACCCGCTATGGAAGGAAGACCTCTTCATGCGCACGAAGACCTTCCGACATTACTATCAAGAACGCTATGCGCAATTGCGCCAACGGCTGGAGACACCCGAATACTTAGCACACTACGTGCGCTGTCAGTACATGTACCGTGGCCCGGAGATTGAGCGGCGTGCCCGTCGGTTCGTCTGCCTGGCCGTCGGCCAGTTGCAAGAGGAGCAGTACAGCGGCGGAGACATCATCCGTATCAGCGATCCGGGACAGGGAGAGAAGGCCTTGATGGTGGCACTTATGCATCCGCAGGCTCAGGTCTATGCCACGCTGTCATCTCGCAAAGACTGGCTCGTGGCCACCCATCTGGCAGCGGTGCCCGGCAATCTGCACTTCCTTACGCAGGGCGTTTCTTAATGTCCGTCCTCGAAACGCTGTAGTTTCTCCACATAGTATTTGCGCACGTCTTGCCAGCGGTAGTAGGGCCAGTTGTCGGTAGCCACAGGCAGCGAGGCCTCACGTTCGTTGAGCATGGCTTTCACCAGTACGTGGCCTGCCTTGCCTTTCTTCGGACGGTAGAAAATGAGCTGTATGTTGCAGGCCATGGGGTAGATGCGGTAGTTGCGCCAGGTTTGGTCGAGCAGGTCGAGATTGTCTACCGGCTTTCCGCATTGGTCGAGTTCGAGCAGGCATGCCAAGGGCATGACGCACACCTCATGGCCGAAGCGTAGTGTGGCCTGCACTTGCTTCACCGTGTCGGCGGTCTCGATGATGTTTTTCAGCAGGTTCTGCTGACTGAAAGGCATGATGCCATCGGTGAGCGGTGCTGCACCATAGTCGAGATACCAGCCTATGTTACGAATGCGCCACTGGTCGTAGAGTTCGTCGGTGGTGAAGAGCGAGAGCAGTTCTATGTCGGTGTCGTGGCTCTGCATGTTGGTAGCCACATCAAACAGCTTTCGCATCAGGCGACTGGTGTCGAGGCTGTCGGCAGCCCATTGCCGGTCGTTGAAGAGCACACTGACCAGCCGTTCCGGGTGCGTGAGTTTCTGTGTGTACTCTAAGCGCGTTTTGTGCCCTTTCTTGCTGGCATCGCGAAGACGCTGCGACCATTTCTGGTTCAGGTAGTATTGCAGCGACTCGCTCACATCGTTGTGGATACGGGCAGAAGGGTTGGCGGCCGACAGTTCCTCACATTCGGCCATCATCGACAGGATACACCGCGGCACCACGGTAGAGCGGGCATCGATGGGCACGTTTTTCGAACGGAATATCTCCGGGAAATTCTGCACCATGCGCCGCCCTATGCCATGATGCTGGCGCTCGCCCACGGTGGTAAGGTCGCCCAGCCGCTTTACGGTGGTGGGATAGAAACGTTCCAGTTTCTCTAAGGTGCTGATGCCCTGTTGGGTGAGCTTTCCTTGTTGCTGTGCCTTCAGCAAATCGCTGATCAAGTCGCTGTAGTCGTGGTCGTTGAGCAACCAGCGAGAGCCATGCCGGCCGTAGTGCGAAAGGTAGTAGGGTTCGTAGCCCTTTGGGGCAGGCGACAACTTCTTGTCGGATAGCTGGCGGTCGTAGTCCAGGTAGTTGCTGCCACTGAGATAGGGGTTCTGGGCTATCTCCTCGCGTGCAGATGACTGGGCTTGTGCTGCTTGCAGCAGACTGGCAAAGGCCATGGCCAATAGGAATACTTTCTTCATAATAGCGTTTGTTTTTACAGGGTTAATAAGATGAGGGTTTGAAGCTCTCTCGCAGCCATATAAGGAACTCGCTGAACCAGTGGCTGGCCTCTTCTGAAGTCTTGCTCCAGGTGGTGCCGAAACCATGGCCGCCCGAACGGTATTGTATGTAGCGATGGGGAACGCCATGGGCGGTGAGCGCCGAGTCCATGAGCACTGCATTATGATAATCTACGGTGGGGTCGTCTTTGCAGTTCATCAGAAATACGGGTGGGCATGCTGCCGACACATGCTTTTCGAGCGAGAGGCTGTCGCGCATGGCTTGTGAGAACTTCCTGCATTCGCCCAGCAGCCCTCTGCGGGAACGTTTGTGAACACAGGAGGCCGACATGGTGACCACCGGATAGCATGCTGCCACAAAGTCGGGGCGACACCCCTCGGCTCCCAGCAGGGCGGCAGAGAGGGCCAGATGGCCACCTGCCGAGAACCCCATCACCCCGACGCGGCGATAGCCTCGCTGCCGCAACAGGGCAATGGCCTTCTCTATGTCGTTGAGAGGCATTGGGTGCTGGTGGCCTGACACGACGAGGCGGCTGCGGGTGATGAAGGGCAGGATGCCGGCGGTGCGGTAGCGCAGGACGTAGGCATCGATGCCCTGTTGCCTTAGCGAGTTTGCCACGCTGTCGCCTTCGGTGGTGGTGTCGAGCCAGAAGTAGCTGCCTCCGGGACATACGATGATGGCCGTGGCTGCACGTCGTAGCCCTGCCACGCCATCATTACTGCCTCTAAGGTCTTGCCCAAAGGCTGTTCCCACTGTCAGGGTCATGAGCCAAACGGCCATGAGGCGTTCCAGTATCTTCACGTTTCTTTCCTCGGTGGTGACGGTATGCTTATCTTGTCAGGATTTTCTTGCCGTCGACGATGTTGATGCCACGTTTCACCTGTTGGCGGAGCCTGCCGTCGATGCCATAGACCACTTGTGAGGCAGGGTTGTCTTCACTCTTGGTCTGCATGATGCCGTTGGTCAGATCGCCCATGACCTGCTGCACCTCTTGGGCAGAAAGAGCGTAGTTGTAGATGCGCACGTCATCAACATACCCCTTGAAATAGGCATCGGCAGAGAACTGGCTACGCCCCAGGTAGTTGAGAACTGGGCGAATATCGGCCGGACTGATGCCGATGGCCGTAGACGAGGCAACCTCTTCGCCATCGACGAAGATGGCAACCTTCTGCTGTCCGATGCTCACGGCCACGTGTTTCCACGTTCCGCTGGCCAGACGCGCAGGACAATCTACCTGCTGCTCGTCGCCACCATTCTTCATGGCAAAGCGCATGCCGGTGCCGCAGTCGGGGGTGAGGAACATGTAGTGGCTGGTGCCATTGCCGAAGTCGAAGATGCGCTGCCAGGTGTCGCCCGACGAGCGTGTCCAGTTTACCCATAGCGCCACGGTGAGTTCGGCGGTCGATGCCACCTCGTAGGGCAACTGCACATAGTTGCTGCCCGAGAGGCGCAGCGCTTTCTCGCCCGACTTGTGCACCGTGCTGGTGTAGCCAGTCTGGCCATAGGCAGCGGCATCCATCATGTTGGCGGTCTCGTCCAGCAGATTGTCGTCCATGTTCCATCGGGCTATCATGGCAGGCTCGCCGGTGGGGGTGGCCAGCACCTCATCGGAGCATTCCGACTGGTTGTCGCTGTGGTCAATGGCCTTCACCTTATATATATATTCATGCCCCTGCAGGCAGGTGTTGTCTACAAACCAGCACGTTTTCAGCTTGCGGGCGATGGTGTTCCAGTTGTCGGCATCCTTGTCGGCGCGCAATACCATGTAGCCCTCCAGGTCGGCTTCGGCATTGGCTGCCCAGCTGAGGCGCACGGCAGCCACCTCGGCCTTTGCCGTCAGCCCCTGAGGCTTAGCAGGCGCATTGGTCTCGCAGACGGCATCGGTAGGCAGGATACGCCACAGCTGGCGATCGCGCATGTTGATGCCCGAGAGCAACTCGTTCTGCACCAGCTTGGCCCCGGTCATGGAACTGCGCTTCTCGGCGGTGAGATAGAGTGCCGACTCCCGGTTGCGTATGTAGTAATAGCCGTCGCCAGCATACTCCAGATACCACTGCTCGTTGATGTCGCCATTGGCGTTGTAGCTGATGAGGCTGGCCGGCGATAGGGTTGAGTGGTTCACCACATTGATGCGGTTGCCATCGGCCAAAGACAGGATATGGTGGAAGCTGAAGTCGCCTCCCACGCGATTGCTTACGGGGGTGATGCTCCACTGTTGCGATGCCTTCCCGTCGTAGTTTTCGAGCTGTATTCCTGTGTGTCCGTCGGTGGTGCCGCCCTGTGCAACGACGCAGCGGTTGCCCCGGCTCATGATGATATACTGCCCGTCGATGGGTGCAGGCGGCACGTCGTCGCCCCAGAGCACGTCGATCACGCGCTCGGCATTGGTCTGCCCTTTCTGGTAGCCCGTGCCGCCGGGCAGCTCCATGCGCAGCTCGCGCAGCGGCCCTTGCCCGTCGTAATAGACGGGACGGTCGGTAGACAGCAGCTGGTAGGTGGTGGTGGCTGCCTGACGCTCGGAACCGCCGATGAAGGCTTTCACCTTGCCCGTCTCGTCGTTGCGGTAGACGGTGGCCGCCGTCCAGTTGGAACGGTGCTCGGCATAGGCCAGACGAGAGCCTTCGCGGCTGATCTGGCAGAACTCGCCGCGGGCACGACTATCGAAAGCCCACCAGATGCCCTTGGTCATGCCGTATTCCAGGCCAATGAATGCCTCGGCCACATTGTGCATCTCGTCGTTGACTCCCAGTTTTCCGTCTCTGGCCAACTGCTCGTGAAAGCCGACGTAGTTGTTGAACGAGCCTGCCAGCTGATGGGTGTTTCCCCAGTCGAGATAGTCTTTGGCGGTGTTGTACCAGGGCATTGCCTGGTCGTTGTTCAGCGTGTTGCAGCCCACGATGGGTATTTTCTTGAATCGCTCGTAGTCGCTTTTCAGCGTGCGGGCAATGTCGCGTATGTCGGCAGCGGTGCCCTGTATGAGTTCTTTGTCGTTGCCCTTGAAGTCGGGTTCGTTCATCACCGACACGCCCACGATGGGGTGACGGGTATTGGCCTGCATCCAGGCCACGCTGGCATCGAGCATGGCAGCCCAGTGGGCCACGTTGGCGCGTTCTCCAGTGGTATAGTATTCGCCAATGTTTGAGCCGTTCTTGGAGTCGCCGTCGGGATCGAAACCATTATCACAATTGAGCATGAGCGGCAGCGTGGTGCCCACACAACGGTCGAAGAGCTGTGCGCGCTCTCGCAGACCGTCAATCTGGTCGGCAGCCAGTTCGGTATCGTTTTTCAGTGCTGTGCGCACTCGGTACGACGACCGGCCTATGGTGACGTTCTTCTTGCCCATGTGGTTTACTCCCCGTCGCAGGTTCTGCTCGTTCATCCATGCCAAATCAAGCCCCCAGTCGGGGGTGTAGCGCTTGCCTTCTGCGGAAAGGCTGAAGGGCAGAGTGACGTCGGCCTTGTCGGCCGGAGCGAGATACATACTTGAACTGGGCCGCAGCTCCTGGGCACTGGCTGCACCGCTGGCAAGAAGGGCGAACACCGATGCCGCCAACAGAGGCATCAACCTGCTGCCCTGCCATGTTTTCTTCAATCTTTTCATGTGGCTTTATCCTATTTTTTTTGTTGTTTTGTCTGGAAGGCACTGTAGCGTGCGATGGTGTCGACGAGTGCCGATGGGTTGCCCATGTCGAAGCGTTCGGCCTTGAGCCTCACGCCCATCATGCCTGAGCGTTGGCGCACGGCATCGAGGGCCGAGGTTAGTTCAATCTCGCGCTGGTGGTCGCCTTCCCCGTCGGCCTTTCGTATGTCTTCTTCCAACTGCAGGAACACCTCTGGCGTGAGAATATACTGACCAAACACCGAGCAGTATTCTTTCTCGCCATTGCCGTTGCGCACGGCAAGGAACTCTTCGGCGTAGCTGGGCTTTGGCTTCTCGACCAAGGCCGTCACGCTGAGCAGGTCGCAGTCTTTGTCTTCCCACACGCCACTCATGATGCCGAAGTGGCTCACGGCCCCCAGCTCTACGGGGTAGAGTCCGAGAGTGAGGCAGTTGTAACGCTCGTAGGCTTCGATGAGCTGCAACGCGCTGGGCTTGTTGCTGGTGGAGTGGTAGAGGGTGTCGCCGAGCATGAGCAGCACCGGCTCGCCATGGGCGAACTGTGCGGCTTGGTAGACGGCGTGGCCGAAGCCGCGTTTTTCTTTCTGGTATACGTAGTGCAGGCGCTTGCCGATATCGAGAATGCGGTTCTCGTATTCCTGACTCTCGGCATTAAGCTTCCGAAGGTGGTCGGGGCTGAGTGGCCGCTCGAAGAAGTCGGCATACTGCCTGCGCTCTTCTTCGCTGCCCAGCACGAGGCAAATCTCTTCGATGCCGCTCTTCACCAGCTCTTCGAGCAGGATGAGAATGACGGGGCGCACCATTCCGTCGGGGCAGGGTATGGGAAAGAAGTCTTTCTTCAGCCCCCGTGTGGCCGGATAGAGACGGGTGCCGAAGCCTGCCACGGGAATGATGGCACGGCGCACGGTGTGTACGGGCTGCAGGGTGAGCTTATAGGCAGGCATGCCTAACGAGATAAGATAGTCTGCGAGCAGTTGCTGCTTTTCTTCGTCACGTGCAAGAAACTGCACCGAGCCGTCGCCATGCGAGCCTACGCCCTTTCCACCAAAGGTGAGGGCGTGTACGTGCTCGTCGGCCAGGATGGCCTTCAGCTTGGGCGATGCCAGCTCATCGGGGCACATGGGGGCTATCTGCCGGTCGAACACCTCTTCGGTCTCGGTCATCAGCCGCCCCAGCTGTTCGGCATCGCCCTCGGCCATATATTTCACGGCACGCTCTATGAACGCGTGGTTCTGTCGGCCCAGGGCATCGTGCTCGAGGCGTTCCTGCTCGTTGGAGGCAAAGGGATAGGCCTTGTTCAGGTCGGCGAGGATCTTGATGGTGTCCTTCTCGCCACACAGGTCGGCAAATACCCAGTAGAGGGGCCGCTTTACGTTGAGCGGCTGCACTTCGATCTCGTCGCCGTCGAAGGTCATGAGATTGGGTTTCACGCCAAAGGCACAGGCCTGATCCAGTCGCCCACAGCGGCTGCTGGTGCGCAGCTCGCCCACGTAGGCAATGTTCATCTCGCCCATCGTGTTCAGGTTCAGGTTGTATATCAGGTTGAAGGCCCTTGCCACGAGCACGCAGATGGCGGCGCTGCTCGACAATCCGCTCTTCATGGGCAGCGTCATCTCGGTAATCTTGATGCGCACGCCGCCCACCTTATACCACTCGAGCATATAGCTGGCCACACCGGCACAGTAGCAGAAGAAGTCGCCCGAGCGGGCTATGCGCTTCAGCTCCTGCTCGTCCATGCGGCAGGCAAAATCGTGCCAACGGCCCCGCATGCTCTCGGCGGTGCTCTGCACCTCGAAGATACTCGATTTCTCTACCTCGGCATAGATGCCTTGCTCTATGCCCGTGACGATAGCTGCTCCCGGCAGTATATCGGCGTTCATCGTGCGATAATGGCCTGCCCAGTCGGTGTGTTCGCCAAACAGGCAGAGGCGTCCAGGTACAAATAGCTTTATCATAGTAATAGTAATATGTCTAACGATTGCTTAAGCCTATCTATGTAATCAGACGGCAAAGATACAAAAAAAGGATGTAACGAAGAAACAATTTTCGAAGATTCTTTGAAAACAAAGCGTCCTTTTAGGCCGAGCGAACACAGAATGGCTATAAAATAAGGGTAAGACGGGGAAAAGTCACAACTTTTCATCTGTATGAGCAAGATTACGAAAAAAAATATGTAATTTTGCCGCAAAATCACTAATTTGGCAATTATGGGAATAATTATTGGAATAGACGTGGGCATATCGACCACGAAGATTGTGGGATTGCGCCAAGGAAAGGTCACCTCGCCTATCCGCATCACGGCCGCCGACCCGGTGACATCACTCTACGGGGCTTTTGGCAAGTACCTGCACGACAACAACATCATGCTGAGCGAAGTGGAGCATGTGATGCTTACGGGAGTTGGGGCAGCCTACGTGAAAAACGACGTCTACGGGGTGGCAACCACGAAAGCGGACGAATTTGTAGCCGACGCGCTGGGAGCGCGCTACGAGTCGCACATAAACCATGCCATCGTGGTGTCGATGGGCACGGGCACCTCGTTTGTGATGTGCCACGGCGACGAGATGACCCACATTGGCGGCATCGGGATAGGCGGTGGCACGCTGCTGGGGCTGTCGCGCATCATGCTCAACACAAGCGACATCAAGCAGGTGTCGGCTCTGGCCATGCAGGGCGACGTGCGACGCATCAACCTTCAGATAGGCGACATCTCGGCTCAGCCGTTGCCAGGCTTGCCCATGGAGGCCACGGCATCGATCTTTGCACGGGCAAAAAACGATGCCTCGAAGGAAGACATTGCCGCAGGCATCATTGCCATGGTGCTGCAGACCATTGGTTCGGCCTCGGTGCTGGCTGCCCAGGGCACCGACTGCCGCGACATGGTGCTGATAGGCAACCTGACGTTGCTGCCGCAGTGCAAGGAGATATTCCCGGCATTGGAAAAGCTATACAGTGTACACTTCCACATACCGAAGTACTCCGAGTTCTGCACCGCCATCGGGGCCGCCCTGGCATATAAACGTTAAGGATTAAAGATACAAAATTCGGAAGTCAAGAAGTTCTTGTAATTAAAGAACTTCTTGACTTCCGAATTTTCATTTTTCCATGTTCTAAAACCTTCCTGGTCCTCCGAATCCGCCACGGCCGCCACCAAATCCGCCACGATTGCCACCGCCACGGTTGCCATTGCGTCTGCCGTCAGGGCCGTCAGGGCCACCAGGGCCTTGGCGCATGGCCTGACGCATCTCCTTGGTTCCGAAGAGGTTCAGACGATAAGTGGCGCGCAGCATCACGTAGCTGTTGATAGAGTTGTACCAGTTGTCGGTGCGCATCATGGCATCTATGCTGCGCGAAAAGTTGCTCTGCTGCCCCAGGATGTCGTAGAACTCCAGGCGCACCGAGAGGGGCTTGCCCTGCAGGAAGCTCTGCGAAATCTGCGCGTTCCAGATGAGTTCGTTGGTGTTGGCGGCATCATCGCTGAAGCCGCGACGGCTCGACATGTTCAGGCTGGTGGTGAACTGCATGCCCCAAGGTGCCTGAATGGTGGTGTTGAAGCCATAGTTGAAGGCCCAGTTGCTGAGTTTGGAGTTCTCCTGCAGTTTGTTGTAGGAGTAGTTGTAACGCACGGCACCGTTGAGTTCCACCTCGAGCCAGTCGTTGCGGTAGCTGGCACCAAGGCGCTCGGAAAGGGTGGTGCTCTTGGTCGATGTCTCACTCACGTTGCCGTTGCGCAGCAGGTCGATGTAGCCCACGCGGTTGGCATAGTTGGCCTCGGTGGAGGTGTTGATATTGAAGTAGCCGGTGGTGTCGATGGCAGTGTTGAGCGTGAAGTTGCCGCCCAGGCTCCAGTTGCCATTGATGTTTTCGGGTTTCGACTCGCGTCCACCCGTCACAGGGTCGTATTTCACCATATTGGCCACCGCGTTCTGTGTTGTCGAGAAATTGATGTTGGCGAAGACGAAACGCTGATGCTTCTCGAAGAAGTCGTTATAGCGCCAGTTGAAGCTCTGGGTGAACGAAGGTTTAAGTTCAGGGTTACCCTTCGTGATGTTCAGGGGGTCGCTGTTGTCGGTGATGGGCAGCAGGTCGCTCATCGATGGCTGCGAGGTGTTGCCACGATACTCGAAGCGCATGTTGCCCCGGTCGCTGAGCTTCCAGCGCAGGTTGGCCGTCGGGCTCCAGTTCACCACGCTGCGGTTGGTAATGGTGTCGAGGCCCATATAGCGATAGGTGAACTCACTGGACTGCGGAATGACCTGTACACCCACATTGAAATTATACTTTTCGCGCACAACGCGCAGCATCACCTCAGCCGTGTGAATATAGTTTCTGTATTCAGAGTAGCGGCTCTGGTCTACATCGAGGAACTCGTAGTAGCTGCGTGAGCCCAGGGCACCGAACATGGGTTCCCACTCCCGGTAGCCGAGATTCAGCCCCGACATGTCGAAACGACGGGCGGGGTCGGTAAGGCTCCAGAAATCGTAAGTAGAGCGGTCGCTCTTGGTATAGCGATACTGGAAATTGTAGCTGAATTGCAGGAACGTGGCGCGGAAGATAGGCTCACTATAGGTGAGACGAATATTGTAATCGTAGTTCTTTGTTGGCGTGACATTATAGCGATTGCGCTGATAGGTAGAATCGCCCGTGGCCAGCTGGTAGAGATTGACCAGGCTGCGCGAGAAAGCCTCCGAGTCGCCATCGCTGTAATTGGCTCCCGTCTGCAAGGTGATGTTACGTCCCTGTCCGCCAATTTTGCGGTTCACCTGCAGCGTGCCGCCGAAACGTTTCGAGTCGCTGTAGTTCATGCCGCCATTCTGCCGCTGGTTTACCACGAGGGTGTCGCTAATGCCCAGCATTCGCGTAACGATGGCGGCAATGTCGGTATTAGAGTCGGCGTATTTATAGGGGTCGTCGCTGAAGGTGGCAGAGCCGCTACCCGAGGTTCCGTCGTTGGTGCCATAGCTCCAGGTGGGGCGGAAGTTGATGTTCCAAAGCGTGTCGGGAGTCCACTCCAGGCGCATCTGTGCGTTCCATGAGTTGGAACGGGAATAATTCTGGTTCACCGATTCACTGAACGAGCCTACCGTCGACACGAAATTATCTACAGACCGCCGGCTCCAGGCATCGCCGTCGCCATGATTCCATCTTACGGAGCCGCTCCATTTAAGGAGTTTCTCTTTCTCGTAGTTGAAGTTCACCGATGCCATCTTCGATGCTTGCAGCCCGTTGCGCCCGCCACCGCCGAAGCGCCCGCCGCCGCCACCGCCACCGAAGCCCATGTCGTTGACGTTGTTGGCATTGAGGAAGCCCATCAGCCGCAGGCCGTCTTTCATATAGGCACCGAAGGCACGTCCGGCATATCGGCTTTTCGTGCCCACGCCGCCATCGAAGTTGGCAAAGGTGCCACGGTTCATGCCTTGCTTCAGCCCGAAGTCGAGCACCATCTGGTCGTTGCCGTCGTCGATGCCGGTGACGCGGCTCAAGTCGCTCTTCTCCTCGTAGGTCTTGATGCGGTTGATGATTGAGGTGGGCAGGTTCTTCACGGCGGTCTTCGTGTCGCCTATCATGAACTCCTTGCCATCGACCTTTATCTTCTGCACGGTCTTGCCGTTGATTTTCACCGTACCGTCATCGTCGACCTCGGCACCCGGCAGCTTTTTGATGAGTTCTTCGACCACCGAACCTTCGGGGGCACGGTAGGCACCGGCATTATATATAATGGTGTCGTCCTTGGTGGTGACCTTCGCCACGTTCTTCACCACCTCGGCTCCCTTCAGCATCACAGCGTCGGGGCTGATGGTGATGGTGCCCAGCTGCAGGGGCTTCCCCTCCACGGTAATGTTGCGGTAGAAGTTCTTGTAGCCCACGTAGCTAATGCGCACGATGAACCGTCCATCCTTGGGAGCAGTCAACGTGAAGAGGCCATTGGCATTGGTCACTGCATTGGCAGCCAGGGTGCTGTCTTTCTGGTTGAGCAGGGCCACCGTGGCCTGAATCACGGCTTCGTTTTGGTCTTTGTCGATCACCTTACCGGTAATCGTGCGCTGTGCCAGCGCTGAGAGGGCCGTAGAAAACAGTACGGCCATCAAGAGTAGCGTTCGTTTCATCCGTTCTGATTGATTATCCATTATACACTTTTATGACGTTCGCTCACGCTAAAAGTTTAATGCATGGCGAAAAAGTTTCTGATGACGTTTTGGAAACGAATTGCCGTAATTATAAAACTATTTTTGTTCATCAAAGCCTGTTCTTGCTATTTATTTTATCTCAAAATGCAATAAATAAGGAGAAATTGGGTTAATAGATTAGAGATAATATGCAAAAAACCAAAAAACAAAGATAAAAAATGAGAAAATATCTACTCTCGCTGATGATGATACTGTGCTGCGCCGTGAGTGCACTGGCCCAGTCGATGAGCGACGAACAGGTGATACGCTTCGTAGTGAAAGAGCAGCAGGCAGGCACGCCGCAGACCGAGATTGCCACGAAACTGGTGCAGCGAGGCGTGTCGGTAGACCAGCTGAAACGTGTGCAGAAAAAGGTGGAACGCCTGAAGAAAAACAAGGGCCTTGGCACGATGGACAAAACCGTGGACGACGAGGATACGGAAGGCCGGCTGCGCCGCAACAACGCCACGAGCACACGCGAGAAGAAAGAAAAAGTGTATAACAGCGTAACAGAGAAGCTGAAAGACGAGCGCATGAGCCAACGACAGGGCACGAAGAAAAGCCGTCGCGAATATCGCTCGCTGGAAGAGGAAGAAGACCGGCTGGACATGAAAGACCAGTTGGACGAATTCATGCCCGACTCGCTCGACATCTACGACAAGATGGTGATACGCGACTACTTGAAGAAAAAGGCCGAACAAGAGAAGACCGGCCTGCGCAAGGTGTTCGGCCACAGCCTGTTCAGCAACGAGGAGCTCACGTTTGAACCGTCGATGAACATTGCCACGCCGCGCGACTACGTGCTTGGCCCGGGCGATGCCGTCTACGTAGACATCTACGGCGCTTCGCAGAAGACCATTGAGGCCACTGTGACCCCCGACGGAGCCATCGTCGTGGAAGACTTCGGCCCCATACAGGTGTCGGGACTGACGGCCGAGCAGGCCAACGCCCGTGTGCGCCAGCAGCTGGGCAGCCGCTATAGCAGCTCGAGCATCAAGCTCACCGTGGGACAGACACGCACCATCACCGTCAACGTGATGGGCGAGGTGAAGACACCGGGCAGCTACACCCTCTCGGCCTTCGCCACCGTGTTCCACGCTCTCTACATGGCTGGCGGCCCCAATGCCATAGGCACGCTCAGAAACATACGTGTGTTCAGGAACAACCGCCTGGTGTCGACCGTCGACGTATACGACTATATCCTCAACGGTAAGTTGAGCGGCAACATTCGCCTGGCCGACAACGACGTGATCTCGGTGGGCACCTACGACTGTCTGGTCAACGTGACGGGCAAGGTGAAGCGCCCCATGTTCTACGAGATGAAGAAGAGCGAGAGCATGAAGACGCTGATAGACTATGCCGGCGGTTTCACGGGCGATGCCTACCGCAAGTCGGTGCGCGTGGTGAGAAAGGCCGGATCCCACTACTCAGTGTTCAATGTGGGCGAGTTCGACATGTCTCAGTTCCGGGTGGCCGACGAGGACTCGGTGAGCGTAGACTCCGTCTTGCAGCGCTACCAGAACATGGTAGAGGTGAAGGGCGCCGTGTTCCGTCCGGGCATGTATCAGCTGGGCGAGGCCGTGCACAGCGTGAAGACGCTCATAGAGCAGTGTGAGGGCGTGACCGAGGAAGCCTTCACCGCCCACGCGGTGATGCACCGCATGCGCAGCGACCGCACGCTCGAGGTGGTGCCCGTAGACGTGGAAGGCATCATGAGCGGCACCGTGGCCGACATACAGCTGCAGAACGAGGACGTGCTCTTCGTGCCCACGAAGCAGGAGATGCAGGAAGAGCAGAGCATCACCATACACGGTGAGGTGCAGTACCCCGGAAAGTACCGCTATGCCGCCAACGAGACGCTGGAAGACTTCGTGCTGCAGGCCGGTGGACTAAAGGAGACGGCCGCCACGGTCAACGTGTTTGTGTCGCGCCGCATCGTGAACCCGAAGGCCACGAGCAGCGACTCAATCATAGGCCAGTCGTTCAGCTTTGCGCTCAAAGACGGCTTCGTCATCGATGGTGAGCCGGGATTCCACCTGCAGCCCTTCGACGAGGTGTTTGTGCGCAAGAGCCCCGGCTACAACGTGCAGCAGAACGTGACCATCGAGGGCGAGGTGCTCTTCAGCGGCGACTACTCGCTGACCAAGCAGAACGAGCGGCTGAGCGACCTGATAAAGAAGGCCGGAGGCTTTACCAACACCGCCTATGTGGCCGGAGCGCGGCTGGAGCGCAAGCTGAACGAAGCAGAACGACTGCGCTACGAAGAGTCGGTGAAGATGCAGCGGCAGCAGAACGAGGCCACGATGATGGAGCAGGCCCTGAAGAGCAACCGCTCGCTGAGCGAGATACAGCAGGGCATGACCACCACCCAGGAGCGGCTGAACATACCTGAGACCTACTTCGTGGGCATAGAGCTCGACAAGGCACTGGAGCACCCCGGCAGCGACTACGACATCGTGCTCAGGGAGGGCGACCGCCTGGTGGTGCCTCAGTATACCGGTACGGTGAAGATCAACGGCGAAGTGATGTACCCTAACACCGTGGGCTATGAGGAAGGAAAGAAGGCGAAGTACTACATCAACCAGGCCGGCGGCTACAGCTCGAAGGCAAAGAAGAAGAAGACCTATATTATATATATGAACGGCGACGTGGCCAAGGTGAACAGCCGTACCAAGGTGCGCCCCGGCTGCGAGATCGTGGTGCCGGCAAAGGCCACCAACCGCATGAGTGCCGCCGAGACCATGACCATCGGCACCGGCATCGCCAGCATCGCCACGATGATTGCCACCATTGCCAGCCTGCTGAAGAAATAAAGAAACGCGAAAAAAGAGACAATAAATGATGAAAGAAAATGAAAAGGCATCCTCAAGGAGCTATGAGGCAGATATCCTTTTGTTAGCAAAAAAAGTATTTGCCGAGAAGAAATTATTGGCCAAATTCATTTTGGTCTTTGCCGTCATAGGTATTATCTACGCCCTAAATCAGCAGAAACGGTTCACATCGGTAGTGACGATGGCTCCAGAGGTGACAGGCATGGGAATGTCGGCAAGCCTCAGCGATCTTGCCGGAATGGTTGGCCTTGACTTAGGCAGTGGCAAGGGGTCGGTGGATGCCATCTATCCGGAGATTTATCCTGAAGTACTTGCCTCATCGGGGTTCTTAGTGAAATTATTCGACATTGAAGTAAAGCAAAAGAACGACAGCACCCCCAAGTCGTATTACAGGCATCTGCGTGAAGACACGTTTATTCCTTTCTGGAGCTATCCAAGCATTTGGCTCCACCAGTTCATAGAGAACCTCACGGAAGGCAAAGGCAATCTGGCAGGTAATGTCAGCGAGGCAGACCCAGCTCATCTTACTAAAGAACAGGAAGACGTATGCAAAGCAATCATTGCCAATATGGGTTGCCAAAAAGATAACAATACCAATATAGTCACGATTTCCGTGGAAGATGTCGACCCCTTTGTAGCCGCCACGATAGCCGACACCATCCAGAACTGGCTACAGGATTACATCATTCAATACCGAACAAAAAAAGCAAGAATAGATCTTGAATATGCCCTCCGCTTGAATAAGGAGGCAGAACAAGAGTACATCAAAGCGCAAAAAGAATTTGCCTCTTTCGCCGATACGCACACCAATACCATTCTTATGTCATACCAAACGAAGCAGACTGCCCTGGAAAATATGATGGATTTGAAGTACACCAACTATCGGCAGACCTCCCTCCAAGTGCAGCAGGCCATTGCGAAAGTACAGGAGCGCACCCCCGCCTTCACGGTGATTCAGTGTGCTTCAGTTCCATTGCGCTCGTCAAGCACGCCCCGTTCCTTCATGGTCATAGGTTTTGTCTTTCTGGGCTGTCTGGCCGATGCCGCTTGGGTATTATTTCTTCGCCAATGGGTCGTTAGCCATAAAAAGAATCGCCAATGATCAATGCGCTGCCCTACATATTGCTTACTATATTTTATGGAGTACTGGCGGTCTATCATCACCAGATCAACGACCTCCTGAAGCGCAGATATGTAAATACAATATGTATCCTTGCATTTCTTTTCTTTTTCGGCTTCCGCGGATTTGTCTTCTATGACTGGGCAGCCTACTACCCTATGTTCCAAGCATGGCCAACGCTTGGAGAGTTTTTTTCGACCAGCATTCTGAAATGGGGCAGTGAGCCAGGGTTTACATTCCTCGGCGTATTGTCGAAAACGGTATTTCCCAACTACCATTTCTTTGCCTTCATCTGTAGTGCCATCAACCTCACGCTGATGGTGCGCTTTTTCAGCAAATATTCAGACAACATGCCACTATCATTCATGTTGTTCCTTGCATTCAGCGGAATCGGACTAAGCACCGACCTGATGCGCAATAGTCTGTCGATTCTGATTTTCGCAAATTCAGTAGAATTCATTCATGCCCGCAAACCACTCCAGTATTTTGGCATCAATCTTTTAGGCATGATGTTTCACTATTCTGCAGTTTTCTTCCTCCCGCTTTATTTCTTCCTGCACCGTTCATATAGCAAATGGTTCTTGATGGCATTGTTTGTAGCAGCCAATGCCATCTACCTACTTCATATCCCAATTCTGAAATCAATAATCCTAATGGTGACAGATATCGTTGCACCTTCAGTGAGATACTATCTTGATTCTTACACAAAGATGGACTCTGGTGCTGGGTTTGGCATAGGAATAGGCTATCTTGAGCGTTTGCTGACTGGCGGTCTGCTTTTTTGCTATATGGGGAAACTACGCTCAATCCGACCTGAAAATAACATTTTCATCAATTGTGTGATACTGTATCTTTTTCTGTTCCTCATGTTCAGCGAGTTCAGAACCGTCAGCGCACGATTGTCCAATCTGTTCAGCCTGGGCTATTGGATTATATGGGCCGATCTTCTCCGGTGCTTCACTTATCGCAACAACCGCTTATTGTATGCCGCCTTTGTTGGGATCTATTGCATACTGAAAGTCTATGGCATCTGCAAAGTAAGCCTGGCCAATTACGAGAACATTCTTTTTGGTTCCCAGTCTTACAACGAGCATATCGTATTCTTCCGCCAACACAGTAACGACAAAACGGGTATCTGACCTGGTCACAAAACAGTGAAAGAAGATGAGTCTAAAGAAGAATTTTTTTTATAGTAGCTTGCTCACGGTCTCCAACTATATGTTTCCCATGCTGGTATATCCGTATGTGTCCAGAGTACTGGGAGTATCAAATATAGGTGTCGTGAATTTCGTCGACAATCTTGTGAACTATTTCATCATATTCTCAATGATGGGAATTATGGCCGTTGGCATTCGCGAGACTGCAGCCTCGGAAAAGGACCGTAGGCACTTGTCGCAGACATTCATGTCCCTGTTCTCATTGACTGCCATCACCACCATTGCAGCCATCATCGTGCTTTTCGTCGCAATGAATGTGCTGCCGGTTCTCATTCCCCATAAGTCTCTCCTCACTATAGGTATAGTAAAGCTATTCTTCAACCTGTTCTTGATAGAATGGTTTTATATGGGCATAGAGAACTTCAAGTACATCACCTACCGTTCCATTTTAGTAAGGAGTATATACGTAGCAAGTGTTTTCCTTTTTGTCAAGACCCCATCCGATTATCTTATCTATTATCTTCTTACGGTAGCGACTATCGTGGTAAATGCCATCATCAATGTAGCCTACAGTCTGAATTACGTTGACTACAACTTCCACTTAGTAAAATTGCGTCTTTTTTCGAAGCCCTTCATCACGATGGGACTATATATGGTATTAACCAATTTCTATACGTCATTCAATGTGGTATGGCTGGGGCTTGTGACCGACACTGACGAAGTGGGATATTTCACCACAGCGACCAAGCTCCATACAATCATCATGGCCATACTGCTGTCGTTTGCAAATATTCTGTTCCCCCGAATGTCAAGCCTCTTAGCAGAAGGAAAGAGGGAAGAATATTTCGAGAAGATAGGAATTTCATTTGATGCTATCTTCCTTTTCGCTTTTCCGACCATCATCTTTCTGCTCGTGGCCGGCCCCGACTTGCTGCGTCTCATCGTTGGTGCAGGTTATGAGGGAGCCTACCTGTCACTGAGGATCATATCTCCACTCGTTCTTGTCATAGGAGCCGAGCAAATACTCGTCATGCAGATTCTTATAGCAATGCATCAGGACAAAACCGTTCTCTGTAATTCTCTCCTTGGAGCAGCGACGGCACTATTATGCAACATTGCCATCACATCGGAGAGTGGAGCGGCGGGGGCGGCAGTGGCATGGTGCATGGCAGAGATTTGCATCCTTGTCGTTTCGGCATTCTGCGTGCAACGAGATTTTCATTATACCATACCCTACAAACGTTTGTCTGCTTACGCCGTCGCTTATACCCCCCTATTGATTCTATCTATATTCATCTACTATTTCATGGATAGCAGTGTTTTTGCTATGCCAGCTGTAGCCCTCATAACGGTACTCTATTCTCTTGTCAACGAAATCTACATACTTCGCAACAAAGTTGCCATCCAGCTGTACTCACTTATATCCAATCATTGCCATCGCATGAAGTGATATGATAAAATTTTCCATCACCATACCCGCCTATAAGTCAAGTTTCCTTCGAGAGGCCATCGAGAGCGTTACTGCCCAAGCCTATCGATACTGGGAACTGGTTGTTGTCGACGACTGCTCGCCCGAAGACTTGGCCAGCATCGTGAAGCCCTATCTTGAGGACAAGCGTATAAGCTACTACCGCAACAACAGGAACTGCGGGGCCGAACACGTGGTAGACAACTGGAACATCTGCCTGCAGCACTGCACGGGCGACTACGTCATCTGTATGGGCGACGACGACCGGCTGCTGCCCTGCTGTCTGGAGGAGTATGCAAAATTAATAGAAATGTATCCTGGCCTAAACGTCTACCACACATGGACACAGATTATCGACGAGCAAGGCAAGGTTACCGATTTGCAAGAGCCACGACCAGAATGGGAAAGCGCATTGTCGCTGCTCTGGAACCGATGGGCAAGCCGCAACAAGCAGTTCATTGGCGACTTCTGCTACCTAACATCGCATCTGAAACAAGCAAACGGCTACTACAAACTGCCTTTGGCATGGGGAAGCGACGACATCACCGCCGCCCGGGCAGCACAAGACAAGGGCATAGCCAATATGCAATGCTTCGGTTTCCAATATAGGGTGAACAGTCAGACCATTACCAGTTCAGCACAACATGCAAGGATGAAGCTGAAAGCTACGCTCGGCTATTACGAATGGGCCACAGCTTTTCTTTCCGACATATCCAGACGAACCGATCTCACAGAAACAGAACACGCATTTCTTCTGACCATTGAGGCGCAGCGCAAAAACTATTTCCTGAAATCGTTTGGCAAAGACTGCATCGACGGAACAAAAGGCAATCCCTTCAAGCTTACGTGGTTCTATCGGCAGTTGCGCCCATTACACATTCAGAAGTCGCTTTTCCTGCGATGGTATGCCAGTTCGGTCTTTCATCTCTTCTCCAAGTAAAGGAAACAACTATTTTTGATTATGGCAAAGAAACTACTCATTATCACCCGGTCGCGACTGAGCGAAAATAATGGCGGAGCCAATGCATCGAAGGGCTTCATCACTTGTCTGGCAGCACTCTTCCCCGACTGCTCTGTCATTTGCCCTGCCTTTGAAGGTGATGCAGGAAACTATATCCCCTCGCATTGCAAGGTGTATCCCTATAAAGACAACAGAAGCAAGATGCAAAAGGGTCTCGACGTATATCGAGGACGCATCTGTGCCAATGCACCTTTCGTCAAGCAGCATCTGCTTACCCATCAATACGAGGTCGTGGTAATCGACAACAGCTTCTCGGGGGCATCTCTGGTTAAGCTCATCAAGCAGACGGGGGCCCGTCTCATCACCATCCACCACAATGTGGAGCGCGACTACCAACACGATAACCGGAAAGAGTATGCCATCAGCTTCAGACTTCCCTATATCTACTTTGCAGAAAAGGCCGAACGCGATTGTCTACTCCACAGCGACGTAAACCTTACGCTCACGTCGCACGATGCCACCGTGTTCAGTTCATGGTACAGGCAAAAGAACCTTCATCTGCACCAATGGGGCACCTTCGAGTATAAGCCTATTGCCGACAGGCATTTCGAGCCAAGACCTGTTGGCCATACTTTTGTGATTACTGGCTCACTCTATTTCATGCAGTCGCTACTGCCCATCTTGCAGTTTGTAGACCGCTACTGGCCACTGGTGCGCTCCATCTGCCCTACCGCCAACCTGATCATTGCGGGGCGCAATCCCAGCAATCAACTTATTGAGGCTTGCAGCAAGAAAGGAGGCATCAGCATTGTGGCCAACCCAAAGGATATGGGTGACGTGGTACGCAAGGCCGACTACTACATCTGTCCTATTGATGCTGGCAGCGGTCTGAAGCTGCGCGTGATGGACGGTCTGCGCCAAGGTTTGCCAGTGCTTTGCCACGAAGTGTCGGCAGCGGGCTATGAGCCATTAGCCGAAGCAGGCTGCCTATTTCCATATACCGATGAACCATCTTTCAGAGCATCGCTGCAACGAATGCTCGACAACAGCCCCTCGCCAACTGCCGTTTATCATGCCTATAAGAACACCTTCTCTACCGAAACGGGCATAGAAAGGCTTAGGAACATACTAGAAGAAGAACAGATTTTCTGAACAAAAAAGCAATACCGCCATGAAGATAGCCTATTTAGGAAAAATACAATTATCCGAATTTCTCGGCGACAGTCAGGCCGACAACCGTATCGCCATACTCAAAGAGGCCGTCAATTATTGCTGCTCTGTTAAATCTACATAATAACGGGCCTGAAATATAGAACTTTTTTATACCTTTGCACCCTAAAATGTATTTATCATGAATCAAACAAAAACCATACTGCTTGTTTTCGGCACCCGTCCCGAGGCCATCAAGATGTGTCCACTGGTGAAACGGCTCCAGCAGGAACAAGAGACGTTCAACACCGTAGTGTGCGTCACTGGCCAGCACCGGGAGATGCTCGACCAGGTTTTGGATATTTTCGACGTCCGGCCCGACTATGACCTCAATATCATGAAGCAGGGACAGGACCTGTACGACATCACATCACGTGTGCTTACAGGTATGCGCGACGTGCTGCAACAGGTAAGGCCCGACATAGTCCTGGTGCATGGCGACACCACTACGTCCACGGCTGCTGCACTCGCTGCCTTCTACATGCAGATTCCCGTAGGACATGTGGAGGCAGGACTGCGCACATACAACATCTACAGTCCCTGGCCAGAGGAGATGAACAGGCAAATTACGGGGCGCATTGCAACTTACAACTTCGCTCCGACACCACTGAGCCGCGAGAACCTGCTGAAGGAGAACGTCGACGACAGCAAGATCACCGTTACAGGCAACACCGTCATCGACGCACTCTACATGGTAGTCAACTGGCTGAAAACAGACGCTGCCCTGGCTGAAGAACAGAAAGGAATACTACTCCATGCCGGATACGATGCGAGCCGACTGGAAACAGGGCGCAAGCTCGTGCTAATCACCGGGCACCGCCGGGAGAACTTTGGCGAAGGCTTCCTGCAAATGTGCACTGCCATCAAGAATCTCACGCTAAAGTATCCCGATGTCGATTTTGTCTACCCCATGCACCTGAACCCCAATGTGCGCAAACCCATACACGAGGTGTTTGGCGAAAGGCTGGACAACCTGGGGAATATGTTCTTCATAGAGCCACTGCAATACCTGGAGTTCATCTATCTGATGGAGAAGTCCTTCCTGGTGCTTACTGACAGCGGAGGCATTCAGGAGGAAGCCCCCGGACTGGGCAAGCCTGTTCTGGTGATGCGCGACACGACAGAACGGCCGGAGGCCCTGACCGCCGGCACCGTCAAGCTGGTAGGCACGGACTACCGGATAATCATGGACGAGGTGAGCTGCCTGCTCGACAACCGCACTGCCTACGAAAAAATGAGCAAGGCCGTCAATCCCTACGGCGACGGCCATGCCTGCGAACGCATCATCAACTTCCTTAAACAATGATAGTACTCATACGCTGCAACGACATCATATCCGACTCACGCGCTAAAAAGTATCTGGAGTTCTACAAAAAGAACCATCTTGACTACCACATCATAGCGTGGGACAGGCTGGGCAATTCCGAACGTCTACCCAACACTGCCTATTGCCCGGCACGAAGTCGCTACAACCAGGGAGGCGTAGCCGCCATCATCGACCGCCTGAAGTGGATGTGGTTCATACTGAAAACGCTTTTCTCCTTCAGAACCAACCTTCACATTCACGCCTGCGACCTGGACGCCGCCTTTCCCTCTGCTGTCTACAAAATGCTGAGCCACCGCAAGACTTTTCTTGTATTCGACGTCTTCGACTGGATTTCCGACACGCTCTACAACCAAGGCAGGATTGTCTCCCTGGCTTTCATCTTCATGGAATGGCTCAGCGTGCGCAAGGCCGACCATCTCATCATCTGCGAACCTGAGCGCATCAAGCAGATTCCCTACTCCATAGAAGGCCGTTACAGCGTGCTGCAGAACATTCCCTCGTTCAACACCACCGAATTCCTGTATGACGATGCCCGCTATCATTTCAGCAACGGGCTACACACGCTGACTTATGTAGGCGGATTTACAGGCGACAGATGTCTTTCGGAACTTATCGACGGTGCAGCAAAAGGCTGCTACAACCTGAATATTGCAGGATATGGCGACCAGCATATTGTGGAAAAGCTATCTGCCTACAAAGGGAACGAGCATATCAGGTATTACGGAAAAGTGGCCTATCAGGACGGCTTGCGCATCATGTACAATTCCGACATCATCTATGCCATGTATTCCAAATGCAATCCCAACCACCTCTTTGCGGCGCCCAATAAATACTACGAAGCCATGTTTGTGGGCAAGCCTATCATCACCACCAAAGGAATCATTGTGGCCGACAAGGCTGAGCAGAACGGATTTGGCTACAGCATAGACGAATCGGAGAAGAGCCTGACAAACCTGGTGAAATCATTGTCGGTCAAAGACGTTCTTGCAAAAGCAACATGCGCAGCCTCCTTGTGGAGGCAATATGAATCGGCCACCGAAAACTATTTGAACAATACCTATTCCGAACTGTTAAAGTCATGAGCATCACGTTGTCAGTCGTCATTGTAGAATATCGCAGTCTGAAAGAAATACAACAATGCGTGGATTCACTGAAGTCACATTTAGGTGTCTCCACTGAGATTATTGTGTCATCGAACTCATGCTACACTGAGCAGGAAAGGACACAGATCAACCAAAAGGACGAAAGCGTGCGCTGGCTATTCAACGAGCGCAACGGCGGTTTTGCATACGCCATGAACCGGGGCTTACGGGTTGCGCGTGGCCAGTATCTTGCCATTATGAATTCCGACTGCCTGCTTGAATCGGGCCTTGAAGGCATGGCTGAGTTTTTGAGCCAGCACCCCGACGTAGGGGCAATAGCCCCACAGATGCGCGATGCAGAGGGCAACATTCAAGACACGGCACGCCCATACGTGTCGGTGCCCCGCTACATCTGGCGCCAGGCAAAACGTATCGCCGGACACAAGACAAGCATTCTAAGCAACGAGATGGACTACCGGCGGATACAGACCGTAGACTGGCTCATAGGGGCCTTCATCATGGTATCGCGAAAAGCCTACGAAGCTACTGGTGGACTCGACGACCACTACTTCATGTATGCCGAAGACCTGGACTGGTGCACCCGCATTCGTCAGCAAGGGTTTGAGGTGGTCTACTACCCCAAGGCCGTCATCACCTATAAGGGCACTCGCCGTGCACGCAACAACGGCAAGTATGCACGCATCTTCATCAAGAGCCACCTGCGCTACTGGCGCAAGTTTGGCTTCTTCTTCGGCTACCCACGCCGGAAGCGCATCGTCTTCGAATGACAGCAACCACCAGCAACAATAAGGCTATGACCACAAACAGTCTTGCCAGTCAGTAGTAGTGCAAATCGCGCAGAAGATCAGACAGTCTATATTCGTTTTCACGTATCAGTGTCTCATCGGCCTTGATGATTTCCTTGAAGCGGCTCAGCGTGCCATCAGCAGCCGAAGCCACGTTGTTGCGCCTAAGTTTCAGGTAATAAAGCTGGGCCGAGAGGCGATTGACACGCTTCTGCATCTCGGCATCGCTCCCTATAGCCCTTTGGGCTTTCTTCATCAGCTTCAAGCCCTCTGTCAAAAAGCGGCCATCATACAGGCCCGAGTTCCAGTCTATGTGTATCGTGAAATGCTGGCGCGCGGTTACTCTGCTGCGGCACAAGTCGTAATACTCTTTCACATAGGGAGCAGACTTTCCGTAATACCCCTCTATAAATACTCGGGCCAGCGAGTCGGTATTCTGCCAGGGGTTCCACAGCAGTTTGGCTATCATCCATTGCTTCAGCTCCGAGAATTCTGCCCATGCTGTGTTGTGAGCCCCTTCTTCCATCACTCCAATGACACCGTTTTTCGCAAAACACCTAATATTGGCCGACAGAGCATCGAAATCAGGAAAGGGCAGCAGATAGTTGGAAAAGCCCGTGGTATAGTCCCATATATAGATGTTGCGGGTGAGGCGCTGCCAGCTGCTTAGGTCACTCATGAAGCTGCGGTTCTCACTGCATGCTTCCAAGGGGTGGGCCATACAGCACTCTATATCGCACAACCTCACCACCACATTGTCGGCAGGGCGAATGCCACTCGTGGGTGCCTTCCGAGTATAGAGATAGGCAAATGTTCCGATATAAACTTGCGGTGCCACCTTCTTGATTTCAGCTGCAACTTGGTTCACAAACCAGATCATCAGCCCCGACTGCCCACCATACTGCACTGCTAAATGCTGGCAGTTCTTGCACTCGCAGGGCCATTGGTTGTCGTTCTGCGACACATCGTAGCACCAGTAGCCCGGATTCTTCGCTATCACCTCTTTCAAGTTCTTTGTCAGCTCTTTCCGCATTTTTGCATTGCTCAAGCACAACTGAGCCTTGTCGCTGCGCCTGCCATCGTGAACACTATAGTATTCTGGATGTTTCTTGAAATAGACAGAAGGAGGCATCAGCCTTTCAAAAGTATGTATGCCCCAGTAGGCCGACATCTGCCCATGTTCGCCGTTAGACAGTTCGTATTGTGTGTTCAACTTGTTGCGTGCTCCCCAATCATGGTGTGCAAGCGCATCATAATAGAAATCGAGTCTTAAGCGTATGGCAGGCTTTTCCGCATGTTGCAGATTGTCTATGGCAAACTGCTTCACGCGTGGCACTTGGGTACAGTGCGAGGCAAACCAGTGTACCCCCAATTCCTGCTCCAAAAAGGTATAAACACCATACATCGTACCCCGCTCCCGGCCGCCATATATATACAGGTCATGGTCTGCCACGCCATAGGTAAAGCCCTCGTCGGCATCGTCCGGAGCCTGAGTGTGCGTAAGGGCGGCCACCCATTTGTTATGGCCCACAAAGATGTGCCGCCCGACACCAGCGGGAAGCGACTGCAGGGGCAGCCTCACGCCACTACTCTGCCACAGGAAATGTTGCAGCTCCCGAGCCGCAGTCTTCTCTGACACCGAGGCATCTTCTGCCACCACAATATAATAATCACTCTTCCCGTTTCTGAAGAGGTAGTCTATGGCCTCCATTTGCTGACATACCAGCAACAAGCAAACTATAAGCAAGGTTTTCATAACTCATTCTCTTAATAATCTTACTATAGTTATAACGTAAGAGGCCAATAGATTATTTGCGCCGCCGCATAATATTTTTTACTTTTTCTGGTTATATAAAAAATCGCATAAGCAATGAATATTCTATCTGCACTCCGGCTATTAACAGAAGTAAACCTGTGGAAAACAGTTTACTTTAATTTTCATTACTTCCCGCTAAAAACGGCTATACGCATACCCTTCTTCATTTTCTGGCGAACAAAATTGTACAAGACAAATGGAAGCATACAAATCGATGCCCCCATCAGGACAGGCATGGTGAAGTTGGGGGCTTACGCCCTAGGAACTCAAGACATGCTCTACTCAAGAACCATGTGGGAGGTCTTTGGCACCTTAATCGTCAAGGGGCCGGCAAGCATCGGGCGTGGAAGCAAGATTAGCATTTGGCAAAATGCCGTGCTGACATTAGGCAACAACTTTAATATAACCGGCAGGACCGAAATCATTTGCCACAAGCAGATTTCTTTTGGAAACGACTGTCTCTTATCGTGGGACAATCTTATTATGGACACCGATTTCCATATCATCCGCAATGAAGAAGGACAAATCATCAATCCGCCTCGCCAAATCACGATTGGCAACCACGTATGGGTGGGCTGCAGAAACACAATACTGAAGGGTGTTTCCATAGCTAATGGCTGTATTGTTTCTGCTAATTCTACTATTACCCAAAGTTTTGCAGACGAGAACTGCATTATTGGTGGACACGGTAAAATGGCAAGCATCATCAGAAAAAACATTGATTGGGAAGTATAATCAAAAACACAGAAAAAAATGTTTTTGCAAAAACATCTGCACATCTGCAACACTCACTGACTATCAAACAGTTAGCTGATAGCAGATAGGGAGCAGATGAAAATCATCTGCTCCCTATCTGCTACAGGCTTAACTCCTTGATTTTTAGCGCTTTTTGCAGACGGAGCAGATGGAGCAGATGTATTAGAAAAATATTTCAAAAAAGAGACGCAAAAAAAAATCTGTTTGTTGTTCAGCCTGTTTTGGGGTGCAATTCAGGCTGGATTGCACCACAAAACAGGCTGAATTGCACCACAAAACAGGCTGAATTGAGACCTCATTCAGGCTGAATTGCAACCCCTTGCTTACTCCTTACCACGATGCGCGGCTCTCCACCACGCAACGACACGACAGCCGAAGGGCGCATGCCGAGATCTATGCCCAGCTGAGACAGGGTAGTGTGCCCCAAGAGCATGCCAGAGAGACTATATATTTCTACTGCATCGTTTGCACTGCCAGTGGCAGGAGCGATGCTTGTCGAAGCAGTCGATGTGGGCACCGGCTGTCCGTCGAGCGGGAATATGCGCAGCCAGGCTATGCTAGGCAGTCCGTGTGCGCCCTGTGCCGTAAGCTCCAGGGGCATCACTCCGCTCTCTCCTATTTCTATATCCTTGGCGAGATAGTTGGCTGTGGCACTCTTCATGAAATACATCATGCCTAAGCTGTCGCCACCAATCTTCAGACTTGCCCTTTGCACATAGTCGGCGGTATACTGGAAAAGAATCCTGTAGCGCCCTTTGTCGGCAAAGCTGACGTCCCACAGGGCTTTGCCTCCTTTCTGTTCGGCATCGCTCACCGCCGGTTTGCCCATGTCGGCCGATGCCCCTGTGAAGAACGCCACGGTGTCCGACATCATCGTGAAGCCATCGGTATCGGCGACCTTCAGCCAGGCGGTGTGCACCCCAGCCTCGTCCCACGCCACGGGCAGCTCGTAGGGCGACTGTGAGAGCGTGCCCACCGCTTTCTTGTCCATGAAGAATTGCACGCTCTTCAGCCGGTTGGGCCTTATGTGGCGCACGTCGGCCTTGAGCACCAGCTGTCCTTCCACGCTTTCGTCTTGCCCTGGAGCGGTGATGGCAGCCTTCATCAGCCAGTTCACCTCGGTATGCTTCACGCCGAGGAAGGCATCCATCATCACCGTGGGCTTGCGGGTGGCCTCGTCCCAGGCCCCCATGTCGTATCCGCCCATCGACTCTGGCTCCCAGTAGAAGCAGCCCAGGTCTTTGTTCTTGATCATCTTGTCCATCAGCCCCACCAGATACTGGTTGCCTATCACGGCCTCTTTCGGATAGTGGCCGGTTTCCACCACCATGCATGGCGTTCCGTAGCGGCTCTTCAGGTCGTTGATGTTTGCCATCACGCGGGTGATCATGGTCGGTCCGTCTAAGTGAGACCAGCGAGGATATGCCGACAGGCCGATGATGTCCCACTTGGCACCGTTTTTCTTCAATCCGTCGAAGATGCTGCGATAGAGCGAGTTGTCGTGTCCGTCGGGCAGGTGAACGATGACCTGCATGGTAGAGTCGACGGCCTTCACGGCGTTGTAGCCGCTGAGCACGAACTTGGCAAAAGCCACGCTTCCCCCCTTGTTGGTCTGGCCCACGGGATAGAGCATGCCGCGCTTAGTCTCGTTGCCCACCTGCACCCACCGTGGCACCACGCCGGCATCCTTGATGGCCTTGAGCACATCGTAGGTGTGGTCGTAGAGCCGTTGCGAGAGGGCTTCGACGCTGTGGTCGGTCCAGGCCGAGGGTATGGTCTGGCTGCCCGGGTCGGCCCAGGTGTCGCTGTAGTGGAAGTCGATCATCACGCCCAGTCCCTTCTCCTTGGCCCTCTTACACATGGCCACCACCTCCTGCTTGCTGCTGGCACCGCTGGCCACCGTCCACACGCGCAGCCGTATGTTGTTGATGCCTTGCTCCTTGAGTATCTGCAGAATATCTTTCTGCACACCGTTCTTGTCGAGCCAGCGCGTGCCCCAGCTCTCCATCATGGGAACGAAGCTCACGTCGGCCCCGAAGGCATAGTCGTCGTGGGCCGAGCGGCTGAAGATGGTGTCGGTAACAGTGATGGCCCTGGCCGACAAGGCGAGCCACGTAACAAAAAAAACAAGTAGACTTCTGTTCATAGCAGTATAGAGTTTTATTGGTTTGATGGCGGCAAAAGTACGAAAAAAGATTAAAAGCATGTTGAAACTATTTTTCTTTACGTTGAAAATATGTATCTTTGTGGAGCTATATAATAATCAGACTATGAGCAGACCTTTCTTTTTACTACTACTCCATATTTTCTGTTCTGCATGCATCGCTGCCCAGGAGCTGTCGCTGCTGCAGCTGCCGGACGGCGAGCAGCTGCCCCGTGTAGCCACGACCCATGTGCTTCAGGATGCCGAGGGTGCCCTCTGGTATGCCACCGAGGGTGGCGGTCTCTGCCGCGACGATGGCCACGGCGTGAGCGTGTTTCGCAGCGATGCCGACAACCCAGACCTGCTGGGCAGCAACAAGGTGGCCTGCATAGCCGAGGCAGGCCATTACATCGTGGTTGGCACCTTTCATGGCGCCTACCTGCTCGACAAGGCCGACTACTCCATACGCCGGATGGCCGAGGTCGACGACAAGCGCGTCGACGACATACTGGTGCTGCGCAGTGGCGACGTGCTGCTCACGGCCAACCAGAAAATATTCCGCTTCAGTGCCACCCTACAGCTGAAGCATACCTATTCCTCGCCCGGCAAGTATGTGGCCCACCTGTTTGAAGATGCCAGGGGCCGTGTCTGGGCCACACAGTGGGACGGCGGTCTGTTGAAGCTTCGTGGGGGCGAGTTCGTGGCAGCCCCCTGGCCCGTTGCCGCTGCTCCCACCGACCTGGCCGATGCCCCTGGCGGCCGTCTCTGGATAGGCACGGTGGGGGGCGGTGTGGTGAGCTATCAGCCCGACCACGGCACAGCCGAGGAGCAGCCTGCCACGGCCGGCGTCGTCTGCATTGATTTGCAGCCATCGCTCGATGGCAGGCGACTATGGCTGAGCACCACCAGCGGACTGCGCCTCTTCGAGGCCGATGCACAGCTGCGCCCTGTACCGATGGAATCGCTGCCTTCGGCCGCCACCCGTCTCTCGCTCGACAGTCAAGGCCGGCTGCTCATTGCCGCCAGCCGCCAGCCGCTGCTGGCCATAGGCTCCACGACACCGTGGCCGCTGCCCGCTGCGCTTGACCCCCATAAAGCCGACTCGCTGCGCGCAGCTCGCCACCTGAAAGCCCGCCCAACTGCTATGACATGGCAAGGCGGCACCCTTTGGTTCAGCACGGGCCACGACATACGACGGCAGCCTGGCGACAAGGCCCAGGAAGAGGTGGTGCTCGGCAAGCTGAAAGATGTGTCGGCCATGGCCTTCGCCCCTGATGGCACGCTATGGCTGGGCACCATCTTCGGCGTGCTCTATGCCTACCGCGAGGGGCGACTGCTCACCGACCATTATGGCAGCAACGAGCACGGTGATGCCGTCGTAGCTCTTGGGGCCGACAGTACCGGCATGCTCACCATCGTCTACGACCGCTATGCCCGGCGCTACGACACACAGCGCCACACGCTCCGCCAGCAGAGCATAGAGCCGGCAGGCACGTACCGCATCGAGCTGCAGGAGACGCTTCCATACCAACACTGGAGCCAGCCGGCCCACGAGACCACCACAGAGCGCATGCCCCATTGGGGGTGGTGGGTGCTGGCAGTGCTCTGCCTGCTGCTCATGGCAATGCAGGGCTACGTGTGGTTTCTCCACAGACAGCGCAGGATATTCCTGAACGAGATAAAAAAGCCCGAACCCTTGTCCATAGGCGGGCAGCAGGAATCAGCCCCCGATACAACCGGCACCGCTGCTGCCGAAGCCCATACGGCAAGCACTCCCCTACCCCAGGAAGACGAGCCGATAGCGGCACCTCGCTCAAATGCTTTCTTGAAAAAAGCCATCGCCCAGATAGAATCCCATCTGAGCGACGACAATTACACGGTAGAGCAGCTGGCCGCCGATCTGTGCATGAGCCGCATGACCTTCTACAGGAAGATACAGATGGCCACGGGCCAGAAGCCCACCGAGTTCATACGCACCGTGCGCCTGCGCCATGCTGCCAACCTGCTACGCGAGGGCAGCATGACCATATCCGAGATAGGCTATGCCTCGGGGTTCTCGTCGGTGAGCTACTTCAGCCGCTGTTTCCGCACCATGTATGGCGTCTCGCCCACGCAGTATGTAGCCTCTGCAGCCACCCCGCAGTAGGTTATCTGATGGCGTGGTCGGCCGCCACATTGCCGGCGTGCCAGGCTTTGCGTGCCGTCCAGTCGCGTGCCGGTGCGGCCCAGAAGGGGTCGGTGGCAGGCAGGCCGAGCGGCAGGAAGGCTGCGGTGCAGAGGTAGAGACTGCCCGTATTGATGTAGTCTTCCGACATGCGTATCTGGCTGCCCGTATAGCCTATGCGCAGCCAGCCGTTGCCGTCGAAGGTAAGGGGCTGACTGAGCTGGCGCTGCATGACGGCGGTAAGGGCGCAGCGCACCTGGGCAGGACTGACGTCGGCGGGCAACAGGTGAAGCAGGGCGGCATCGCTGAGGGCATGGAAGGCTCCGAAGCGGTAGACGATGGAGCGGCCGGTGACGGGATAGCTGCCTTCGGGCGAGATCATACGATCAAGCTGGGCTGCCAGACGGCCGTGGCGCTGCATCTGCGTGGGCAGAAAGTCGGCTCCTTCGAGGTTGTGCTTTTTCAAGACCTGCAGCGTCTCGGTGAACATGGGGTGTATGACGAGGCTGTTGTAGAAGTCGAGGTGGAAGTCGGGACCGTCGCCATACCAACCGTCGCCCTTATACCACTCGTTGCGGAAGCGGTTCACGCCATACATGAGCCGCTCCATGTCGCACTCGCCGGTAAATTCCAGCAGCGCCGCCTCGATGATGGAGGCGAAGAGCAGCCAGTTGCACTCATAGGGCTTGATGCCGCGCGACGTCTTCCACTCGCCTACGAGCCACTGCTGCGTCTGCTTGTCGAGCCGGTTCCATATCTGCGTCGGCGCGCGCAGTATGCCCTCGGCCAGGAAGGCGGCATCGACGAGCGGCTGCGAGTGGCGGCGGTCGAACATCAAGTGGTCTCTCGATGCAGGGTCAACGCCGTTCTTCAGTCCGCGCACCACCAGGTCGATGTATTTCTCACGCAGCCTGCCCTCTTCCGTGTCGTCGGGTCCCAGCTCCAGCCAGGGGGCTATACCGCAGATGGTGCGCCCCACGGCCTCGAGATACGACACCTCCTTGCGCAGTGGTTCTCGCGACAGCGACTCGAAGGGCATCTTTTCCTTCAGTGTCCCGGCGGCAAGGTTCTCCAGCACGGGGGCGGCAATCTTCGTCAGCGTCTCTATCCACATCTTCCGGTCGGCCGCGCCCGTAGGTTTGGCCAGCAGCTGCTTCATGCGCATGAGTGCCTCTACGTAGTAATAGTCGCCGTAGGTGAGGGGCACGTCGACTTCGGCCTTGCCGGGCAGATGGCCCACGCCGTGCTTCAGGATGAAGCCTCCCTGCTCGCCCTCGGTGGCCAGATATTCCGGCGACGAGAGCGTGCGCAACTGCTGCTGGGCCAAAGCGAGCCACTGTGGCGCCAGCTCTGAAGGGTCGAGCTGGCTCAGCTCTATCAGCGCCGAAGCCATGATGGCAGCCGCCGAGGCATCGCGAAGGCACTTGGCCTTCGACGATTTACTTTTTCCGCTTTCAGTTCCCGGGGCATCGTAGTCCCAATAGGGCACCTTGTCTTGGGGCAGCCGGGGGTGGTTCATCAGAAACTTGCCTATCTGCTGTGCCTGGTGCAGGTAGCGCGGATTCAGCGTCTCGCGATACATCATCGTGTAGCCATAGAGCCCCCATGCCTGCCCACGTGCCCAGGCACTGCCGTCGGCATAGCCCTGGTGGGTGTTTTTGGCATGGGGTTTTCCGCTGAGGGTGTCGTAGCTTACCACATGGAAGGTGGAGAAATCCTCGCGGAAATGGTTTTTCATGGTGGTGTTGGCGTGTCGCTCGGCTATACGCTCATAGCGCATGTCGCCCGTCTGGCGCGTCATGAAACAGAGCATCTCAAGGTTCATCATATTGTCGATGATGACCGGATACTGCCAGCGCGGCCCCGACTCCCACGACTTGATGAGTCCTATCTTGTCGTTCCAGCGCGTCAGCAGGCTCTGCGTTCCCTGGTTGATGACGTCGAGATAATGCTTGTTGCCAGTGAGGCGATAGCCTTGGCCGAAGCTGCAGTAGAGCATGAAGCCCAGGTCGTGGGTGTTGGTCACGAGCTTGGCAGGTTCCACCCTGTCGGTAAACATTTCGGCATAGGCCCGCAGCCGTTCGTTGCCCGTGTCTTCGTAGAGCAGCCACAGCACGCCGGGATAGAAGCCCGACACCCAGTGGTCGTAGCGGATGGTCTTCAGCTCGCCGCGCTCAAAGGTGCGCGGCAGGGCGTTTCCCCCCATGCGGGATTTCAAAAAAATTAATGAAATGCAATAAAAGTTTCTTTTTTCGGTTATATATATAAAGCAAACCTTAGATGACCCAACAGTTACTATTCATAATTGGTGCCTTTGTGGTGAGCGCGGCCTGCGGCTTCGCGTTCATACCCGTCATACTCGACTACTGCAAGCGCAAGGGCCTCTACGACCTACCCAACAGCCGGAAGGTGCACAAGAATGCCGTGCCGCGCCTGGGTGGGGTGAGCTTCCTGCCCAGCATGTTCGTCGCCTTTCTTGTCAGCACGCTGGCCATCAACAACTTCACGGGCTACAGCCAGGTGACGTTCAGTCTCTGGTCGCTCTATTTCTTCATCAGCCTGTTGCTCATCTATGTCGTGGGGCTCATCGACGACCTGATAGGGCTGAATGCCACGACCAAGTTCACCATGCAAATCATAGCCGCCTCGCTGCTGCCCCTGGCGGGACTATACATCAACAATCTCTATGGTTTTCTGGGGTTCCACGAGATACCTTTCTTCGTCGGTGCACCGCTCACGGTGTTTGTCATCGTGTTTGTCAACAATGCCATCAACCTCATCGACGGCATCGACGGCCTGTCGGCCAGCCTGTCGCTCATTGCGCTGACGGGGTTCCTGCTGTGCTTCCTGCGCGAGGGGGTATGGATCTACGGTCTGCTCATCGCGGGACTCATGGGGGTGCTGGTGCCCTTTCTCTACTTCAACCTGCTGGGCGATGCCGACAAGAACCGCAAAATCTTCATGGGCGACTCCGGCTCGCTGACGCTGGGCTTCATTTTGGGATTCCTGGCGGTGAAGTTCTCGATGGACAACCCCAACGTGATGACGTTCAGCCCCGACAGCCTGCTGCTCTCGCTGACGTTGCTGGTGGTGCCGGTGTTCGATGTGGTGCGCGTGTCGCTGGTGCGCATCGCCCACCACAAGCCCATCTTCCGGGCCGACAAGAACCACATACACCATAAACTCATGCGCACGGGGCAGACGCAGCATCAGGCGCTGGCCTGCATCCTGCTGCTCGCGCTCTTCTACATAGGGCTGAACCTGCTACTGCGCAATCATCTGCCACTCACGCTCATCATCGTCGTCGACGTGGTGGTGTGGGTGCTGTTCCATTTTGTTCTCAACCGTGCCATCGGCCGTGCCGGTGGCCAAGTGTTCTTAGATGCTGCCCGTGATGAATAGTACGACAAAACGCCTGTTCGACATCCTTGGCTCGCTGGCGGGAATCATTATCTTTTCGCCTTTGTTCCTTATTATATATATAGGCCAGAAGCTGACCTACGATGGTCCGGCCATCTATGTGCAGGAGCGTATCGGCCTGGGGGGCCGCCCGTTCAACATCTACAAGTTCCGCACGATGGTTACCAACAGCGAGACCGACGGCGTGCCACAGCTGGCCGAACCCGACGACGAGCGGCTTACCAAGTTTGGCAAGTTTTTGCGCAGCCATCATCTCGACGAGCTGCCCCAGCTGTGGAACGTGCTGCGGGGCGACATGTCGTTTATCGGCCCTCGGCCAGAACGCAAGTATTTCGTTGACAAGATTATAAAGCACGACCCGCGCTATGTAGAGCTATACAAGATACGGCCCGGCATCACCTCGTATGCCACGCTCTACAACGGTTATACCGACACGATGGAGAAGATGCTGCGGCGCCTGGAGCTGGACCTCTACTACTTGGAGCACCGCTCCTGGGCTTTCGACCTGCAGATTCTCTGGAAGACCTTCACCAGCATTGTATTCGGAAAGCGGTTCTGATTCATGACCGCTTCGCACAGCATTACAACCAGAGCGACTGAAAAGGGGCTTTTTTAATGCAAGTTTCTTAAGTTCATACATAACACCTGCGAAAGTTGAATTTTTTAATCTCACATGTGTATTGTTTTTGACTTATTTGCTTTGCCGTCTCAAGAATTATTCTTAACTTTGCCGTCGAAGACAAAAATCACAACAACTGACAACATCTTAAAAATAGGACACATGCAACAACTAATCATAAATCCTGCACAATACGAGCTTCTGAATGTTCTTTCTTGCATCACCAAGGAAGAAGATGTGACGGAACTGAAATCTGTTATAGTGAAATTCTTAAACAATCGTCTTCAAAAAGAGATAGACAGTCTTTGGGAAGATGGCACACTCGACGGACAAAAAGTGGCTGCATGGAGTGATGAACACATGCGCACACCGTATAAATGAACAGCATGAGCAAAAGACATATTGTTCTCGACACCAACTGCTTGATTCGTTCTCTTTCAAGGCGAAGCGAGTTTTACGATGTCTGGGAGGCATTTATTCTTGGAAGGTACACGCTTTGTGTTACTACAGAGATATTAACAGAGTATGAGGAAATCATCAGTACGCACATGTCTCCCTTGGCAGCACAACTGACAATAGAAATGATACTGAGGGCAACAAACGTCATGCGTGTGGATGCCCATTACAGATTCCGCCTTATAACAGCAGACAAAGACGACAACAAGTTCGTGGATTGCGCAATAGTGGCAAATGCCGAATACATTGTCACCAATGACAAGCATTTTAAAGTATTAGAATCTATACCATTTCCTCATGTGGAAGTACGAATGCTGGAAGAATTTCATAAAGAATTAAGGTGAGTTCTAAAAATTAATATTTGCGAGTGGAAGCCGTACCTTCTGAATC
>CAMJLB010000010.1 GCA_946406555.1 uncultured Prevotellaceae bacterium
GGAGCAGAAGGATGCCCAGTTGGAGCAGAAGGATGCCCAGTTGGAGCAGAAGGATGCCCAGTTGGAGCAGAAGGATTTGTCTCTTAGGAAATCCATTCAGATGCTTCGTCAAGCCAAAATGCCCGTCGATTCTATAGCGGCTAATCTGGGGATGACCGTTGAAGAAGTAATGTCTTTCCTGTCATAAAGACGTATGACACCTATGGCATGTTTGCCATTCCCATAACAATTGAAACATATTCAAACGCAGGCCCCCGCCTCCCAGAAGTAGGGGCGGGTGCCTGCTAATTCATACGTCGTTAGTAATACACTTCTGCCGGAGCCTGAACATCGTCTTCCAGCATCGCATCGGGGTAGAGATAGCCGTTGGCTTCTTCGTCGACGGCACCTTTGTATATCCAGACATGGTGGCCGGGCAGAAGCACGAAGCCTATGAGCGGTCGGGTGTGCTCCTCGGTCTCGCCCTTCATTCTCCAGTTCAGCCAGAAGTGGGCTTCTACCGACGCGTAGTCGCTCCATTCCTGGTGGTCAAGAATGCCATCGTAGGTGGTCCACCAGAAAGGAACTTCTATCGTATAGATTCTGTAGCCTTCGCTGGTCTTGGGCTTGAAATTCTCGTGAATGTCTTCCGAATAGATGTGTTTCCTTGTCAGCGTGCTGCCAGCAACTGTAGTGCGGTAGCCGAATCCCAGATACCACGTGTCGTAATTCTGTTCGCCGGCGACATTCATCCTTATCAGTAGCCTGATGCAGTTCTTTATGCTCCCGTCGTCGTTGCAATACTGCTCGGCATGGTCGACACCATAGTCTGAACAGAAGATCTCGTTCCTTATCGGCGTGAACTTCTTTCCTTCGTCGTACGACATGGGAGTGGTGCCGCCGGCCTTGAAGAACACGGGATAGGCCGTATATTCCTTGCCGTATTTCAGGTTGGGTATTGTGAAGTAGAAGTATCCTCCATCGCCTATCTTCTTGTGATCCCATGTATAGATGATCTCGGGCTTCATGCCTTCCTGTTTCACGGCAAGGGCCGGTTCGAAGTCCATGAGAGGATTGAACAGTCCTGTCTGTTCTACGTAATAATCTGCCTCATACGACATCGTGCCCAGTTCAGAACTGTCGTCACGGTAGTTAGGCGTCAGTTTGAACGTGCCCTCCTTAATCGTGGGGAACCAGGACCATTTATATGGTCCCAAGGGCATCCACGGGCCGAGGGTGATGGATAGTCCTTTGAGGTCTGATTCGTCATGTACGAGTGTGTTTTTCTTATCGGGAACGTAATCCTTTCCTGGTTCGTATTCACCCTTATGACTTTCATAATAACTCACTTCCTTATTGATTTCATCCACATATTCTTCCAGTGCCCCTTTCTTTACGCCGCTCTTGTCTAACCTGAAAGCATCAATCAGGTTGGTTAAGTTAAGGTCGAGGAACACTCCCACCTCAATCGAGAACTCCAAGGGGGAAAACGTGATGCCCTCTTTTCCTGGTGTAAAGTATGCCCCAGCAAACATGGTGTTTGATATTACTGGCACCGTGGCATTGAGATGAAGCACCTTGAAGGTAGGTATGAACCGGATGGATATGATTTTACCATAGAGCCCTATGCAAAGATGTATCTTGATGGTGAGAGAGAAATCGGCCTGGATGGTTATGAGAAAATTCACCGGGTCGTCTTTTATCACTTTTGTGCCCAGGTCTTGTGCCGTTGGCCTGTTGCCATTTTTTTCATCGCGGAAGTCGTGCAGCACCGTTTGCTCCGTGATGGTAGTACTCGACAGGGTGACATCGGCAGAGAACGTCAAGTCGACACTAATCTCGTATTCACCGAAGAACACCAGTACGAGATAGCCTATGGTTACCACGTGCCCATTCAATTTGGGAATGGCACGCCGCTTGACGAGATCCTTGCTGAATCCCATTTTTCCTGACAGGGTGAGTTCCCACATCTGCTCTTTCCTGCACACCTCCTTCATCCACAGCCGTCCTTCCTTCAAGTTGAAATTCTGGAAGCTGTAATCCCAGATAACATTCCACTGTAGCTTGAAAGAGGCACTATTCGTAATAGGGGCATTTTCCGAAATTTCACCTATCTTTTGCGACTTACTTATGTTGATAGGGATGTAGAACCCCATGCTTCCGCCAGATATGAACTCGAATGCCGGAACTTTGGTTTCCTTTACTTTCGTCGAGCCGAATTCTACATCCTCGGCGCGGGTCTGTCGCGCCTCGCCTATCACCTCGCCCTCTTCTGCCGGCTCAAAGGGGTTTTCTTCTTCGTAGATCATGCCGGCATCGCCCTTGGTGAACGAGCCGTCGATGCGCAAGTCCTTATAGGTCTCGTCGAGGGTGCAGGCAGTGAGCAGGAAGACGTAGCAGTCGCCCTTCGTTATTCTGTCGAGCACCCTGTGGTTGCAGCCCATGGGTAACTTTTCGGTAGCCGCGCTCAGCACGATCTCGCCCGGCACGGGCAGCAGTTCCTGAGGTGTGGAGAGCGAATAGTAAATCAGGATTACCCCATTGGTATCGCTGTTCTCCATGCGTAGCACGTATTCGTCCTGCTCCTCTTTTTCCACCTTGCGCACGTCGCTGTTCAGCTGGTAGGTCATGTCGCACCCGTTCTCATGGATGCTGATAGGCTCGTCGTAGCCCACGCCAGTATGCACCGGCACCTCACGGGAGTAATCGTCGAACTCGTCGTCGATGAACAGGTTGCACGAAACGAGCAGCATGACGGCAAGGCCGTAGATGGAATGTCTTATCTTTTTCATATCGCTATCAGTGTTTCTTCTTAGTGGTGTGGCGTAGCCTTAGTTGGCTGCAATGGTGTCTACCTCGACGACGATGTCGTCGTCTTCGCCCGGTATGTATTCCATGGCGCTGTCGTCGAAGTCGAGCGGGAAGAGGTCGGAGAGCGTACCGCGTGCCCGTCCGTCGAACTCGATTATGCTCGGGTGCTGCTCTATCAGAGCCTTGCCCCGGTAGTAGCACCTGAGCGCTATGCGGCCCAAGTTTCTGAATGGGTTCCAGATGCGTATCTCCATATAGTCGATGTCTTTCCACCGGCGCATCTTGCCAATGCCCCGCAGCTCGTCGTAGTGGTAGGCGCAGATGATGAGCGAGTCTTCGTCGGCCTTGGTGTATTTCTTGCCGTGCACAGTCACGTCGGCATAGACCACCATGTCGTAGGGGTAGAGGTATGGATTGTCGTACATCATGGGCAGCACGTTCACCAGGCACGAGTCGGTACGGCGGTCGCTCACGCTGGTGGCGTAGGCCAGCGTGGTGCCCTCGCTGTAAGCCACGATGCTGTCGTTGCTGAAGCGCGCTATCTGCTCGTTGCCCGTGCGCCACCACAGCTCTTTGTTGGCCGTCTTGTCGGGGAAGAACACCACGGGAATCTTGTAGCGGTCGCCCACCACCAGGTTCACCACCCTGCGCTCCAAGGTCATGTTGCCGGCTGCTGTGGGGTCGCCGGCTTCCCAATAGTCGCCGCAGGCGGTGAGACCGGTCATGAGCAGCAGGCAGCAGGCGGCCAGCAACCCCTTGGCCCCCGAGGTGCCGGCCCCCCCTACTGCCCCCGAGGGGGCTTCTATAGTTTTGCTATTAGGGGAAGTTTCTATTATAGCCCCCTCGGGGGCCGAAGGGGGGGCTGGTACCCAGGAGGCCGAATGGGAGGCCGAATGGGGGGCCTGATTGGTATGGTTCGTCGTCATAGTCTCTATGTTTTCGTTCGTCATTCGTTGTTTGGGGTGGCATCGGCAGCACGCCTGACGCTCACCTCGTTCGATAGGGTGCTCTGCCGCCCGTCGCGCCACTGTATCATGACGTAGTAGGCCGCCTGCCTGCCAGGCTCAAGCAGTTCGTCGGTATATTCGGTCTGCTCGGATGGCAAGCTGACGACGAACTGGAAGTTCTTGTCGTCGGGGCCTTTGCGGTAGACGCACCAGTAGTAGGGCGCATCGAAGGGCAGCTTGCCGGCCTGCCACACCAGCCGGGTGTGCTGCTCCTTCTTCATGTAGTCGCCAGCCAGCTCGATGCTCACCGGCCACACCTTCGGCCCACGGTGGAGCCAGCTCACGGCAAGGCTCTTCGAGGCGAAGGGCGAGGCGTTGAAACTCTCGACATAGTAGTAATAGCGTCGTTCACGGTCGTAGGGGGGATTGTCATCGACAACGATGCGGTAGTCGTTGCGGGCGAGGGAGTCGGCATCGTAGCGGCCTTTCACTTCCCAAGGGCCGTCGTCGCCCGTGCGGCGGTAGACCACGTGGTAGTCCATGTCGGCATCCATACCCACGATCCACTCCATGTGCATGCCGGTGGTGTCGTTGTGGCTCGATTTGTCGAGGTGTGGCTGTGTAGGCGGCGTCACGTGCGGGCGTTTCACCTGCAGCCAGTGGCTCCATGGGCCAATGTTCGTAGACTGGTCTATGGCGCGCACCTTATAATATACGAACTTCTGGTTGGCGTTCAGTGCCAGCGAGTCGATGAAACTCGTCTCGCGAATGCCGCCCTCGTTGCGGATGATGAACTGGTGAGTGGTGTCGTTGGCGAAGGCGATGTCGTAGTAGTTGATGTCGTCGTCGGGCAGCGGCTTCCAGCGCAGGATGGCGTAGGCATATTTCTGGTTCATGGCCGCCAGGCTGTCGGGGCGTGGCATCACGATCTCGGCGCGCAGCGAGTCGGGGGCTGCCGGCGGGTTATAGTCCTGTAGCCGTATCTCCTGAACGAGCGAACGGCTCTCGTTGCCCGAGTCGTCGAAGGCCGAGATGCAGAGCAGGCCTGTGGTGAGATGGGTGGCATCGATGGTGAAGGTGGTGTCGCTGGGCGGTATCATGTCGTTGTTCAGCGTGCGCCACTCGCCCCCCGTAAGGCGTGCGTTGGAATAGTTGATGCAGTAGCCTGCGAGATCGGGCTCTATGTCGTGTTTCGTCCATACCACATGCGCCTTGACCATGGCCATGGGGTCTTGCTCGGGACGCTCAATGACGATGTGCTTCAGTTCGGGCGGCGATGGCGGTTGGCTGTCGTAGACCACCACCCGGTGCACGGGCGACGGTTCGGTGAGCGTGGCGAAGGCATCGTAGGCCCGCAGGCGATATTCCCATACACCGAACTGCGGCACCGAGTCGACGAGCATACAGAGGTCGCCGTCATCGTCTTGCTCCACCATCGATACGTATGGCTTCTTGTTGACGCGCTCCCAGGGAGCATCGTCGTAGCGAATGCCCCGCGTGTCGCTCACGAAGCGTCGCTCAGCCTCGTAGCTGCTATGAAGAGCGTCGTGCCAGCGCAGGGTGAGCACGCCGGGGGTGGAGAGCGAGTCGCTGAGCTGCACGCTGTAGAATTCCGGCTCGTAGGGACGGTTCTCCACATCCTCGGCCACGCCTGGCTCGAAGAGCAGGCGGCCGCCGTTGTCCCAGACTGTGGGCTGCACGTAGTAGTCGTAGGTCATGCCGGGCTGTGCGGTACGGTCGGTGAAGCGCACGGCCATGGCCTCGGCCAGGTCGGGCCGCCACTCGGCCACCATCATGGCGAAGGCGAAGGAGATGTCCTGCTCGCTGTTGTACTCCATGGCACGGCCCGGCGAGCCTTCGCGACCGCTCTTGCGGTTCTCGGCATCGCCATAGAGCACGCCCTGCGGCACCAGTGCCAGCGAGTCGCTTTCGGGAAAGCGGCTACGGAACTGCTCCAGCGTGAGCGGCTTCAGGGCGTAGGCCAGCGTGTCGATGCCTCGGGGGCGGGGACGGGAGGCAGGAGACCCGGTGGAAGAAGCACCGGGCACTGCGGCAGCGGATGAAGCACCGGGCACTGCTGCAGCGGCCTTCGGCACGCGCAGGATGTTGACACCCGTCTGTGCCAGGTATTTCCATGACACATAGTCCTCGGCCGTCCAGCGCAGCACGATGCTGTCGCCGTAGGTGCGGGTGAGCAGGCCTATCTTGCTGGTTACCAAGGGTCGCACCTTGTGCGGCTTGTTCGTGGCTGTCGCATTTTGTCCTGCTGAGCCATTGTTGCCTGTCTGTGCGCCGGCGGTGAGACCGGCGCCCAGTAGGGCAAGGGCGATGATGATTGACTTGTAGCTCATATCATTTCTTGTTCTTTTTGCTTTCAATCAGTTTTTTAAATGGCATCCTCACTACTTGGCCGGGTCGTAGAACTTCGTCCAGTCTTGGTATTTGTAGAGCCAGCCGTTGTCGTTGGCAGTGCTGCCCTTCTTGAAGCCCAGCTTGTCTACGAAGATAGCATTCCTCTTATCCCAAAGAGACGGATCCAATTGAATGGTAACACCCTTGACACCGTAGAAAGTGCTGGATTGCTTCTTGCTCATGGCCGACACGCTGAAACCCTTGCCTACCTTAATCTCCTTCAGCTTGGAGCAGCCATCGAACATCCAGCTCATATTCGTGACCTTGCTGGTGTTGAACGACGACAGGTCGATGCTGGTCAGACTGGTACAATTCTTGAACATACCACTCATATTGGTAGCCTTCGACGTAGACAGCGAGGTTAGGGTGCTGATACCATTGACATCGAACGACGTCAGGTTGCTGCACTCACCGAACATGTTTTGCATGTTTGTTACCTCCCTTCCTGTGAACTGGTGCAAGTCTAACTTGGTCAGATTCTTATTGTTTGCAAACATATAGCTCATATCCTTGACCTTGGTGGTAACGAAACAATCGTAAAATGATATTTCCGAAAACCTGCAGTCATCGAACATAGAGTACATTGTCGTAACGTTGGAAGTGTAGAAGGCATGTCCCAATGACAATTCCTTCGAATGGCACATACTGAACATAGAAGCCATGTTTGTAACTTTCGAAGTGTTGAACGCACTGACATCGAGTGTCAGCAGCCGCTGACAGCCTCTGAACATGCCCTCCATCGTCGTCACGTTCAAGGTGTTGAAGTTTGAGAGGTCGAGCTTTGTCAGGTTGGCATTGAGGAACATGTAACTCATATCGGTGACCTTCGCCGTGTTGAAATGCGAGACGTCGATCGTCGACATTTTCAAATCTGCAAACATACGTGCCATCGTGGTGACCTCGGAGGTGTTGAGGTGTTCCATGCCCTTGATGCTTTCCAGCTTCGAGAGCATATTGAACCACCCTTTGGTCGAAGTGGGCTTCGCATCGGCAAACGACGGGTCGAACACTACCGCTTGGGCATTGGACTTGACCGTGGTGTTCTCCGCCCAGGGCGCTTTGTCCTGCTGGTTATTGATGACAGACGTTCCACTCCATAGCTCGGTGATGGTCTTGCCCTTGTACTTGCCTCCCTTTGTGTAAAGGTTCTTGTATACGAAGGTAAGGGTTTTGTCGTCTGCGGTGTATATGACCTGTGCCACGGGCTTCTCCTCGGAATAGATGCGGCCGTTAGTACCCTCAACAAACTTTAGCTTACTCGTGATGGCACTCCGTACCGACTCCAAGGAAGAGGCAGGTGCGACCAGAATATCCATATCGGTCACTTTGGTCCAGTGTGCCGGTCCGAGCGGCTGCAAGGCGTTGAAGGTGAAGTTGCTGCCTACCTTTAGGTTTTTGATATGTTGGGAGTTGAGCCAGTAGGATGCATCGGTTACCTTATTGGTGTTGAAATTGCTGAGGTCGAGCGAGGGAATCTTGTAATTATAGAACATATAGGATACCTTCTCTGCTTGCGAGGTATTGAAACTGGACAAGTTGATACTTCCCGCTGCGCAGCCATTGAACATACGGTCGAAGTCGGTGACCTTCGCGGTGTTGAAGTGCGACAGGTCTAAGTCGGTATCGCCCAGATCGCAATTTTCAAACATACGTGCCATCGTGGTGACTTCAGAGGTGTTCAGATGCTCTAGCCCTTGAATGATGGGCTTGGTCGACTTGAACCAGCTCTTTGTCGTGGTGGGTCTCACCTTGGCAAACGTCGGGTCGAACACCACGTTCACCGTCTGGCCAGTAGCACCTCCGTTGCTCATTTCCGCTGTCCATGGCGTGTCGAAATGACCTTTGCTGTCTTTCACGGGTGTGGCAGTGATGTCGGTGCCGCTCCACACGCGGGTCACCTTGTGACGGCCGAAGTAGCCGCCTTCCTCGCGCTGCGGGCCGCAGAAGAAGGTGAAGGTGTTGTTGCCTTCGGTCCAGACGAGCTGCGGCACGTCGTCCTGAGTCTCGCGGGGCGTTCCCTCATCACGGAACCATCCGGTGTCGCCATCGATGAAACCAAGGGCTCCGGTGAACTCGTTGTGCATCAGTGGCACCAGTTTCTCAGGTGCTATCACCTCCATGTCGCGCACATCGCCGAAAGTTGGATTATTCTCATCGTAATAGGCAAGGCGGGTACGGAACTCGGCACCTATGGTGAGCTTCTTCAGCGACTTGCATCCTTGGAACATTCCCGAAAAGGCAATCGTATTTGTTATGCCTTCGGTAGAGAAGCTGCTCAGGTCGAGTTCCTTCAGCTTTTCGCAATCCTTAAACATATTCACGAAATCCTTAATGTATTTGGTGTCGAAGCTGCTGAGGTCGAGGGTGGTGAGCGAGCTGCAGCCTCTGAATAGATCAAGGACGTTCGGCCCTTTAGATAGGTCGAAGCTACTTACGTTGAGCGACGTCAGCGACCGGCAGTTACGGAACATATCATCCATTCTGTGCACCTTCGAGGTGTTGAAGCTGCTCAGGTCGAGTTTAGTGAGCTTGCTGCACCCATAGAACATAGCCGACATCTCGGTGACGTTCTTTGTGTCGAAGTTGCTCAAGTCGAGACTTGTTAGATTATTACACTCATCGAACATACCCTCCATCGACGTGGCCTGCGACGTGTTGAGGTACTGAAGACCTTCTATCGTCTTCAGGTTGGGCAGTCTGAACCATTCCTTCAGCGTGAAGGGCGTCACATCGGCAAACGACGGCCTGATAATCACCTTTGTTACCCCCTTATGGTCAGTCCAGACAGGAGCACCGTCGGCTTTATAGATGTCCATTCCGCTCCAGACTATATTCACGACGCCTTCGGTGATGACGTCATTGATAGTATAGGGTGTCTCTCTGCTCAGGAAGACAAGCTTTTCCTCGTTGCCCTTCGTCACGTAGAGCACCTGTGCGGGGTAGAGCAGCTTCAGGTTCGGATAGGTGGCCTTGGGCAGCCGTGTCTTGATGTTGCCCTTTCCGTTCCAGGTCTTGTAGAGCATGTAGATGGTGGTGGTGGTGGGCACATTGGTAAACATATAGTCGGTAGCCGAGAGGCTTGTTTCCGTCAGGTTATCCAGGCGCAGCAGGTTCAGCCCCTTGCATCCGTAGAACATATAGCTCATGTCGGTCACCTTGTCGGTCTTCAGGATCGAGAGGTTCAGTTCTGTCAGTGCCTTGCAGTTCTGGAACATGGTTCTGGTGGTGGTGACCTTCTGTCCGTTCCAGGAGAAGGGCATCCTTGTCAGCTTATAGCAGTTGCTGAACATATACGACAAGTCGGTGGCCGCAGTGGTGTTGAGCGTTGCATTGTTGCCGCCTGCTACATTGATCCTTTCCAGTTTCTCGCATTTATTGAACATATAACTGAAGGTAGTCACCTTGTCGGTGTTGAAGAAAGCGTCGAAGTATACCTCCTTCAAGTTGGTACATCCAGAGAACATATAGCTTACATCGGTCAGGTTGTGGCAGCAGTCCATCTGGCTGCCAATGCTTACGGATGTGAGTGCCGCGCAATGATAGAACAGTCCTTTCAGCTTGGTGGCATTCTTGAATCGGAACTTGCTGATATCGATGTACTCCAGGCTGCTACAATTGCTGAACATGTGGGCGAAGTCGGTGACCTGGCTGACATCGAAGCCTGTCACGTCGAGCTCTTTCAGACCGCTGCAGCCAGCAAACATCTCCTTCATCAAGGTCACGTTGGCGGTGTTCATGTTCTTCACGTTCAGTGTTGTCAGCTTGCTGTCATGCCAGAACATGAAGCTCATGTCGGTCACCTTCGACGTGTTCAGGTGCTCCAGACCCTCTATGCTGCTGAGATTGGAGAACTCATAGAACCAGGAGCGGGTGCTCTCGGGCGAATCCTTGAACGAGGGGTCGATGATGACCTTCTGTATGCTGGTGTTGTAAGCCCTCCAAGGCCATTGGCCAGTACTGTTCTTAAGCACCTGGTCGGCTTTCCAAAGGGCGAGCACCTTCATGTTGCTGTAGGTCTGCTTCGCACCCTTGATGCTGTAGGTGCTATTGATGTTGAACTCATAGGTTGTGTTGATGAAGAGCAGCACCTTCTCGCTCTTGCTGTTGGTGCAGTAGATGGCCTTCACGGGGTTGCTTCCCTCCTTGCGTGTACCGGGAATCTGCTCCTTGATGCGCTCGTCGAGGTCATAGGAGTAGTAGGTGGTGAGCGTCGAGGGCACTGCCGTGAACATGCTGCCGCACCGCTCTATGGCCTGTGGCTCGAAGCGGTCGATGTGCAGGGTCTTCAGCTTGGAGCAGCCAGAGAACATCATGCTGGTATTGACGCCCTTGGGTGCTACAATCTCGCTCATGTCGATGGCGGTGAGCTGCTCGCAGTTGCCGAACATACCCGACATATCGGTCACGTTCTCCATATTGATGTTGTTCAGCCCCTCGATGCTGGTGAGCTTCTTGCAGCCCCAGAACCAGTTGTGGGTAGAGCGCAGGGGAGCCTCATTCACCGACGGGTCGATGACGATGCGGGTGACATCCTTCTTCTCCTTGTAGACTTGGTTCATGAAGGCATCGAACTCGTCGCCTTTGTAACTGTTGGTTACATATTTGCCGCCCGTCTCGTGAATGTCCAGCTGGTCAGAGTAGACCAGCGTGAGCGTGGTGTTGTCGGCCGTCCAGAGTGCTTGCATCATGGGCTGGTCGCTGTGTGTGCTGTTGTAGACGTTTTGCTGGTCTACGAGTTCGTCCATCGCGCCCATGTCGCCGGCAATGGAACTGCCAGTGCCTACGCTGATGTCTTTGTACCACGGGCCGCCGCCCAGCTTGCGTCCGCTCACGGTGTAGAGGCCCGTGCTCGTGTCGTAGGCATCGACGCGATAGATGCGTGCCTTGAACCCCTTGACGGCCTCGAGGGCTGCCTTGCGGTCGAACTTGTCCCAGGCTATCTGCATCTTTTTGTTCGAGGTGTAGCTGTAGAGGTAGCTGTCATGCCACTTGTAGTTCTCCCAGCGCAAGAAAGCCTCAGGCTCGCAATCGGCAAAGCCCCAGTCAGTGCCTATGAGCCGGAAGAACATCAGGTTCGAAGCCTCGCTGGGCCAGCGGTTCTCGGTATCGGTAATGTCGTTCTTGCCAATGCTGGCGTTGAAGGTGCGCTTGCGCCTGCTAAGGCTCTTGCCCTTGTACTTGGCACCGCCGCCGAAGCAGTCGCCGAAGATGAGGGGCAGCTGGTAGTAGGGCACCTTGGCCGTGACGTCGCCGCTGCTTACCTCTATATACTGCCCGCGGTGCAGGTCGCTCCACTGCTTGACGGCCTTGTCGAGGTCGTCATCGTTGATGTCCTTGTAGTCGTTGGCCACCCAGTTCCATGCAAACGCGTCGTAGAGGTCGTAGGCTTTGTTTTTCAGCGCACGGCACATCTTGTCGGCCACGGTATAGGCATCGGTGAAGCCCTTCACAATGTTGGCCAAGTTGAGCGAATGGTCTTTCTGGTGGTTCAGGTTGATGGGCGTTACGCTCGAGGCGCGCTCGTCCTGATTGTTCGCGGTGGGGCCGCTCACGCTGCCCAGGGTGATGGGCAGCGGGTACTCGGGCAGCAAGTCGTTGTTGTAGCGCCAGTCGTTCCAGGTGCTGTAGAAGTCGTTGCGTACCTGGTAGAGCGGCTTCACGTTGGCATCGTTCTTCAGGAACTCGGCGTTCATCACCGTGCTGCCCTTCTGGAAGATCAGGGTTTCGGAGCCGAGCGGCGTCTCCACCTCGTCGAAGGAATAGGCGTTGATGGCACGGTCGCCGATGAACGTCCACTTCGACAGGTAGGCCAGGTAGAGGTACGGGTCGACGAGTCGGAAGGGCTGGCCATTGTACTTCTCGGCATTGTCGATGAAGGTCTCGTCGTCGTCGATCTTCTTGGCAAGCTTGCCCGTGTAGTAGTCCTCGTAGTCTATGACGGGCCGCTCCCAGGGACGTGCGCCCACGAAGGGTTCGCTGTAGGGCAGCAACTGTCCGGTGACGGCACTGTTGGTGCTCTGCATCCAGTTGTCGGTATAGGTCTTGCCGTCACTGAGCTTCACGTCGTAGGGGGCGGGATTCAGCTGCAGGTCTACGAGTGCAACGGTCGAGTCGCGCCCCTCGTACTTGAAGCTGTGTAGCAATTGTAGTTTGTAGGTCTCGCTCTTGAAGTCGTAGTTGCCTGTGCCTCTGGCGAACTGGGCCACTTTGATGAAGGCCGTGTCTGCCACGATGTTCACGCAGTTGTCGGCCGAAGCATAGCGTGCGGCTCTCTCCTGTTTCACGGTGTCGTTTTCATTACAAGCCGTGAGCACCCATTTCAGGCTGCTTTCGGGCAGCTCGGCTTGCAGATTGCGGTTCAGGGCGATGTTGGGCTTCAGTATGTCGTCCATATAGGCCGTGGTGGCGATGCCCTTGCTTTGCACGTTGGTACCGTCGACGCTGGGATAGGCCAGGGCCACGTAGGGGGTGAGGTCTTTCAGCGAGTCGCCCACCACCTTGTCCTCGTCATAGCTCTTCACGCGGAAGAACCACATTTTCTTCTGTTTCCAGTTGATGGGCTTGTATCTGTTCCCGTCAGCCTCGTCGAAGTAGTCCACCCACTGGCGCCTGCCGTTCTGTATCTCGTAGGCACTGCCTGTGAGCACGAGCATATAGCTATGGCCGGGCTGCAGGTTCAGGCCGGTGATGTGGAATGAGGTGCCCTTGTCCTCGCGTATGCTCACGTTTTCCAAGCGGTACTTCCCCTTCTTATACAGGAAGCTGTGCATGCCGTCGGTAGGCCAGGGTACTTTCTGTGCGGCGTTGATGTCCTTGCTCTTCATTTCTACGCTGGCTTCCTCGCTGGTGCTCTGGCGATCGAAGTATTGCTTGGCAAGACCGGTGAAGAAGCTTTCCTGCTTGCTGCCATCATCATATTTCGACTGTATGGCTTTCTGCATCTGGGCCTTGAACTGCCCTTCCGTCAGCCTGCCACTGCCAAGCCATTGGGTGGGCAGCGTGCCCAGGTCGTAGACCTCCACACCGCACGGCTGGCCGTAGTCGTCGTTCTTCTCTACGTCGAACACGTAGGTGCGGCTGTTGTGTATGTCGAGCGTAGAGTCGTTGCCGGTGTATGCTTTGTACGACGGGTCTACCAGCCGGTAGTGCGAGTTGAGCGAGGGGTTGGTGGTGAACACCAGGCGGTTGGCATCGCTGCGGCTGATGGCCGTTTCGGGCTTTCCTAATGCCTCGTAGATGCTGTCGCTACCCAGGCTGACACCCTGGAACATGTCGAAGTCGGCGAGGGCGTTGCCGGCGAAGGGCACGCAATGGTCGCCTGCGGAGAATTTGAACTTCTTGTTGCACTTGAACAGCCCGCTGAGGAAACTCATTTTTACGCGTAGCTGGCCTTCGAGCCAGGTGGGGCTGGGCAGGCCCATCTCCATCACCGCACCGATGCCGGCATCGATAAGCGACACCTTCTCGTCGATGAGCTTGCCCACCTTGATGTGTATGCCGAGGTCGGCATACAGGTAGGCGTAGAGCTGGCCTAAGGCATACCACCCTGCGTAGCCCATGGACGAGCCCGAGTTGATGCAGGTGGCGGTAGCACCGTAGTGAATGAGCGAGACGTCGAAGCCGGCCATGGCATCGATGCCGCCATAGATAAGCCCGAGGTCAAGATGCATGTCGCCCCAGGCTGAGGCACCCACCATAACGCCACCCTTGATATTGGTGGGGTCGAGCAGGGCCCTTGCGGCCTTGGCGCGCGATTTCTCGACCTTGGCCAGGTCGGCATCCATGCTGACGCCTTCCTTCTTCTCGCCTTCGAGGAACTTGCGTATCTTCTCGGGAATGTCGGGCAACTTGCCGCCATCGGGTAGCTCGTTGCCTATGCAGAGGTAGCCGTTGGCACCGATGTCGACGCTCACCACCTTGCTCTTGAATTTCAGATAGGTGAAGGTGCAACGCTTGGCCACATCAGGCTCGCCTACGTAGAGATGCCACTTCGGCGTGATGTAGGCCTCCTTGTCCTTTTCCTTCCATGTGACCTTGAACTCAATGTTGATGGAGGTCTGTCCGGCCTTGAACTCTTTGTCACTGCTCTTGCTTTCTGCCGTTACCTTCTTGCCTTTCTGGTTTTCATCGCCCAGTTCGTCCAAACTCGAGGTGGGAGCGCCAATGGGTGTCTTTGCCACCACATCGTCGACTTCTTTCTGGAACTCGGCGAGCTTTTCCTTGATGCTTTGCAGCTTGCTGTTGGCTCCTGTAATACTCTCTTCCAGATGGCTGCTGTCTATGCCGAACTCCGTGGTGATGTTCAAGCATAGGTAGCGTTCGGTAGTGTTGCCCGCCTTGTCCTTGTCGTTCTGGTAGACAAGACTGACGTCGGCCTTGATCATGCCTGAGATGGCAGCCAACTTTCCATTGAACATGAAGGTAGACAAGCAGTCGTAATGCCGGTCGTAGACCACCATCAGGTCTACGTCGGCATTCAGCGTCTCCTTGCCTGCGGTAGTGTTCAATCCCAGCCCAAGGGCAATGCCTATGGGGCCATACTGTGCTATCGGAGTGCCGCCGAACTTGTCGCCATCGCCGCCCTTGGTGGGCTTGCAGTTGAAGTAGAAGCCACCAGCTATGCGGTTGATGACCACGGGGTCGGCATGTATTCCGGCAGCACTCTCCATGACGCACTTGAAGTAGCCCCAGGAATAATTGCGGTCGCCGTCGGCTTCGGTCTGCTCGTTGAAGGTGCGTCCTTCTTTCTCTGCCTGCTCCTTAGCCTCGGCAGCCTTCTCCTTCATGTCGTCGTCGGTGGCGGCATGCTCGAAGAAGCCGCCCTCGCACTTCACCGAGAAGAAACCGTTGACATCGATGTTGGCCGTGCCTTTATAGCCCTTGTCGCCCTGGTGTTCTTTGTCGTTCTTGATGCAATCCAGCTCAAGGTCAAGCTTCAGGACAGTGAAGTCGACGGCTGCTTTGATGCTCTTGAACTCCACATCGCCGTCGGAGAGGCTCATCTGCTGCCATCCCTTGCTCATATCGACCTTTGAGGAAATTGCGATGCCTGCACCTACGCAGATCTTGTCTTCCACAAGACCGATGTCGCCCTTGATATCGATGGTAATCTTATTGTCTTTGTAGCTGGGCGAGAACTTCTCAAGATTGAACGAGAAGGGTCCCAGTTTCTTGCGTTCGGAAGCCAGCGACCACTCGCCGAGGTCCAGATAGCAGTCTTTGGCTATCTCCATCTCTTCGCTCTCGAGCAGAGGCTTGTTGTCCTTGGCCCACTCTTCGTCGTACTTGTCTCGGTCTTCCTGTAACTTCTTGATCGTAGCAAAGTTCGACTTCCAACTGCTGCGCTTCACGTTGGAGAGGCGCAGTTTGGTGAAGTGCACACCGGGAATCTTCAAGTCCATGGGCAGACTCTTGGTGAGGTCTTTCACCCAGTCGCTGGCCCCGTCGCCACTGCCTATGGTGAGGTCGCCGCCTATGCATAGCTCCACACGTGTGTCGGTATCGCCAGTGGCGAGGTTGTCTTCAGCCTCCAGGGCGAAGTAGGTCTGCTCTTTCTTCAGCGTGGCGGTGGCCACGAAGCAGCTGAGGTCCAGGTCGCCAATCTCCTCGGTGGTGAAGATATAGGCGTAGCGGCTTTCCTCGCCATAGCTACGGCGGGTGTGCTCTTTCTTCTCGTACTGTATGTTGCCCTTGGCATCGACGACGGGCGAACCGTCCTTGTTGCGCTTTTCGTGGTAGGTATAGTATTTCTCGTCCTTGCTGGGGTCGGTAAGGTGGCGTATCTCGCAAGTGTAGCGCAGGTCGCTTTCCTGTGGCTTTGCTTTCTTGTCGTCGTCCTTCTTGTCGCCGTCCTTCTTCTTGTCGGTCTCTTTCTTCTTGTCGCTGTCTTTCTTCTTGTCATCCTTTGGTTTGACCTTGAAAAGCGGAATGCCTATGTCGCCCTTGATGATGCAGTTGTCGAAATCGTTCTGCACGATGTTGACGGCCGCATGGTCGATCGTGAACTTCCAGCCCCCCACGGCATTGGTCTCGGCCGTGAGAATGCTGTCGACGAATACTTGGCAGGTGACGCCCGAACCGTCGATGAGCATGTCCTTGGTGCCCACCTTGACGCCTTCGCTGTTGCCGCCAAGAACCGAGAACTTGGGGAATCCCACGCTGACGTTCTTGATGAAGGCGCCCTGCCAGGCATTCCAGTCGGTCTTGACGTAGGAGCCGCACTCCGTGGGATCGAAGACGTCGCCATAGGTCTTCTGCACCTGGTCGAGCGTGGGCATGAGCTTGTCGTTCTCGTTCATGTTGTGATCGAAGACGATTTCGTCGGCTACATGGAAAGTCCATCCGGGCAGATCCTTCACCTCGAAGGGCGTCAAGGTGCCGGTGGCTATGAAGTCGCCTGCACTGTCGTTGCCGCGTATTACGGTCTTCACGTCGAGCAGCGCGGGCACGTTTTTCTTCACCTTGCCGTCCATCACACGGTTGGTGTTGGGTATGCTTATAGCAATCTCCAGCCCCAGTCCGCCAAAGCCACCGTCATCCCAGCGTATGAAACAGCCGTCGTCGGGTTCGGGCGAGAGGGGTTGCGAGGGAGCCTTGAACACCATCTTGAAGTCGCTGCTGGGGTCTTTCAGCGGCAGGTTGCTCAGCAGTGCCAGCACACCCTCTTCGGGGAAGAAACGGTCGGGCGTGATACAGAGGCGTGGCGCACCGAAGATGAGCACGTTCTGTCCGTCGAACACGTCGCTGTTGGGCAGGGCTATCTCGCCAATGATGTTCATCTGTGCCGACTGCGGCGTAAACTGCATCGAAGCGATCTGCACGCTGAAGTCCTTGGGCAGGAAGCTCTTTATTTCCTTGGGCAGCTCTACGGGGAAGTAGAGGTCCATGACATCGCCATTCTTCCAGTCGTTCCACGTCTGTCGCCCTGTGCGGTAGTAGCTGTAGTACTTGCCCAGGTTGTAGCTCTGCGCCAGGTTGGTGGCCATGTCCTTGCCATCGATGCCGGCCATGTCGAAGCCCATGTCGGCATAGTTGCTCACTTTCTCGGCCACGTCGGCAGGCAGGCCGAGCTGTCCGAAGATGTCGCTCAGACCGTCTGACGAGAAGAGCGAGTCGACGAACTGGTCGGCAGTATATTCGCCCACCTTCATGCTGCTGCGCGAGTAGGTCATACACTTCCCTTCAAAGACCTCGTAGTCGGTGTTCACCTTCAGGCCGTCGAACTTCACGGCCACGCGGGCATTCATGTTGAAGTAGTTGTCTGTTTGGGGGTTCCAGCGTATCCAGCCCGTGCCGCTGAAGCAGTCGTCCTGCAGCTTCACGTCGTCGTTGAAGGAGAGGTAGAACTCGCCTATCTTCACGTCCTTGTTAGGTGCGGGCTTCCCGGTAATCGGGGTCTTGTTGGCAATGTCGATATACTCGTTGCCGCATTGATAGTTCTCGTTGAAGCGGTTGGTGAGGGCAAAGTCGACGAAGTTTAGCGAGTCGGCCTTCATCTTGTGGAGCGAGTCGGCCAGGAATTTTGGCTTGGCCGTAACACGCAGGTAGAAGTAGTCGCCGGCTTTCACCTTTTCCTTTATCTTATCCCATTTTATGACGTGCTCGTATTTGTCCAGGATGTCCTTCTCGGAATAGACGGGCTTCGACTTGAAGATGATGTCGCGCTTGTCGGCCGTGTTGCCTGTGTAGAGTGCCACGGTGTAGCTGAACTTCACGGTGTCCTCGCGCTGTCCGTAGCCTTTGTCAAGATAGGGCCGTCGCCATTCGGCCTTAATGCTGTCGCCCCAGTACACCTTACGGCCAGTCTTGCCGGCAAAGGTGGGGCGGGTGAGGCGAGGCTGGTTGAACACATAGGGTATGGTGTCTTGCTCGCCGGTGGCGCTGACAACGCCCATTCCGGCACCACTCTTCTTATTGCCGGTGCTGTCAGTAGGCTCGCCCGTAGCATTGCCTTCAGCTTCGGTTGCCGGTTGCTTGTAGTTCGGGTCATAGAACTGGAAGAGCAGGATGGGGCTCTTGCCGTCGTTCTCCAAGAGTGTGAAGTTGAGCGTGTTCTGATCGACGAACCTGTTTCTCGCGGTCACCTGCATGGCGTAGACCTTTCCGATGGAGTCGTTGTAGCCTATCATCTGGTTGACGTAGGCAGTAGGCAGCGAGAGCGTGTTCACCGTGGTTGTCTTCTCATAGAACGTCTGTGTGTTCGACTCCATGGCCTCGTCGGGTGTCATCGACTGCAGCTCGACGATGCGCACGCTGTAGTCGTAGCTCGTCAGTGCGGGGTTGCACTGTAGCGTGGGTTGCGTCCACTGGAAGAAGGGCAGGTTCTTGTTGACCTTCACTACGCTGAGCGCGCTCAGCTCGTCGAAGGCAAGACTCTGTATGGGCTGCAGGAAGGTGGGCGGCTGTGCGGCGTAGCAGATGTTGAAACGGGCGTTGCCGCCAGTGGGGTCGCTCAGTACCTGGGGCGAGGTGAGCTCAGGATCCCATTTGTAAGCAGTGAGAAACACCTCGTACTCGCCTTCGGGCATAAGACCGTAGTCGCCGCTGCTGAGGTTGAAGTTGTCGCCCTCGCGAATGTAGAAGTCGTTGGCATCGAAGTGGTCGAACAGATGGCGCGCCTCTACGCTGTTCAGTGTCTTGTGTTGGTTGGGTTGCAGCGTGATGGGTTGGCGCGGAATGTGGTTGCTGGCTTGGTTTGAACTCACCCAAAGCGCCTGCTCGGGGAAGTGCTGCTCCAGCTGCACGCCCATGTGAATCAGCTGCGTCTGGTCGGTGTTGTTGATGAGGCGTATGGTGAAGAACCGTCCGGGATTCTCCACATACATGCCTGCCTGTGGCGGTAGCACCCGCTGTACGGGGGTTACCAGTACGGTGACCTCCTGCGCAAAGAGAGCAGACCCACCCCCGACCCCTCCCTGAATGGAGGGGAGTATATAGAATAAAAGAAGGAAGACCAACCCCCTGCCTGTTTGGAAGGGGAATATATATTTCAGCCAATTACTCATTCTGTTCATATATAGTTCTATTTTATTATTAACCCTTTCTTTCCACTCATCTCGTAGTCTGACTACTCCCCTCCATCACAGGGAGGGGGCGGGGGTGGGTCTACTCTTTTTTTTGATTTCCAGCAGCGAGAAGGTGTAGTTGTAGCCCAAGGACACGCTCAGCTCGGTGGTGCCGCGACTGCTCTGGTCTTCACTGATGTTGGTGTCGCTGTATTTGTTGAAGCCTGCGGACATCGAGAACACGTGTACCTTCTTCATTGTGTAGCCGCACTGCATATCGAAGCCCATGGAGAGGTTGCGCATCTGGTCTTTCACGTTGTTGTAGCAGGCCGACAGGGTGCCAGAGACGTTGAGGTTCTTCTCCTTGAGGAAGGAGCGCCCGGTGCTCACCGATAGGATGTCGCTGGTATAGCGTGTGTTGTAGCCGTCGCTCTGCTGGTGCGAGAACGACGTGGTGACCGTCATTTCCCACGGTTTTATGCCCATGCTATAGCTGGTGCCGGCGGCCAGGGTCTTCACGTCGCTTATACCGGTGGCAAAGCGGTTCAGGTCCTTGTTCTGTGTGTAGTTGACCGAAAGCGCCACGGTGTGTTCGAGTGTCGTTCCGTCGATGGTATAGTTAGGCGTGAAGAAGAGTGAGTGCATGATGCGGTTGGCACGGGTGCTGTCGTTGGGGTGGGCGGTGCCGTCGGTCTGCAACTGGCGATAACCGCTGTAGCCTGCGGTGAGCGTGATGCGTTCGCCTAGGTTGGTGCTGGCATTGGCGTTGTAGACGAAGCCGCGCGTGGTGTACAGCTGGCGGCGCGTTATGTTGTCCTCCTGGCCACTGAACGAGGCCGAGAGGCTTATTTTCCGGAATAGGGTGGTGGCGGCGTTGATGCCCAACGCCTGATAGTTGTTGCTGGTATAGTAGAGCCCGAGGGTGGTATAGTCGGGTTGCACCATGCGGTAGAACATCGAGGCGGTGAAGTTCTTCAGGTTCAGGTTCATGCTGACATCGCCGGCAATGCGCATGAGCGTGGTATAGCGGCTGTCGAATATCTTGTCCCAGCGATTGGCCTCGGTAGTCTCGATGCGGCGGCTGGTCTTGTCGCTGGTGAAGGCCGAGTAGGCAAGGTTGCCGCGCAGGTTCAGCCAGCGCGTGATGCCCACACCGCCGCGCAGTGCAATGGCAATGTTGTCCTGTGGGCGCAGGTTGGCCTGCCATCGCTCGTCGAGCGAGCCGGTGATGTCGTAGGCACGCAGGAAGTAGGCATCTATAAAGGTGTGGCCGCTGCCGTAGCCCACCTTCAGGCCCCAGCCCATGCGCTTGTATTGCGGCTTGCGGGCGGCAGGGTCGGTGGGGTCGTCGTTCACGGCATTGCGCAGCTGACCGTAGAAGGCACCGAAGCGCAACTTCTGGCTGTTATACTCCAGACCTATGCCGTTGAACGAGGTTGCCATGATATAGCTGCTCATGGCCATGTTTGAGCGACCGAAGTGGCCGCGCCAGTTCTTGTAGGTGGGGTCGATGTGGATGCTGAAATGAGGGAAGTTCCACGACGTGTTGTTGTTGGAGTAGTAGAATGCAAACGGCATGCTGATGCCGTAGACCGACACGTTCATGTTGGCATAGAACGAGTTGTTCCAGGGCGAGCGATAGCCGTTGCCCACCGTGGAGTGGTAGTAGGTGTGCTGGGTGCCGATGGCACCGGTGATGATGAGCGGCTCGCTCTTCGAGATGTTCGAGATGGTGTTTTGCCCCAGTGTGATAGACTGGGCGCGCAGCGTTCCCGCTGGTGCCAACCATACCAGCAAGAATAATATAATGTACGCGCGAAGGAACTTTCTGCTCATCATAGTGTCGTTTTCCAGACCCACCCCCACCCCCTCCCCGTGAGGGAGGGGCGTGGATAGTCTTGCTTATTTGGAATAATACGACATATTCCTTGGGGATGTGGGTACTGGTTACTAAAGGGTTATTGCAATGATTTTTTCTAACTATTCCCCTCCCTTCTTCAAGGGGAGGGGTAGGGGAGGGTATGCTACTTCACCACCTTGCGGTAGGTGCCATTGGCCATGCGCACGATGCTTACCTTCGAGTTCACGGTGCGGCGGCCGCCGAGGTCATAGCACTGGGCGCGGGTAGCGCCAGTCTTCACGTCGCTGATGCCGGTGACCACCTGCTGGATCTGCTCCGAGGTGAACAGCAGGGGCTGCTGCAGCGAACCGATGCGCTGGCGCGACTTCACGGTCTGGTCGATGTCGTAGTACTCGCCGGTGGCCTCGTTGTGCAGACGGAAGCTCACCTGCTCACCATTCTTGCAGTGAACGGTGATGAAGGCCATGCCGTCAATAAACTCACCCTCTCCGCGGCACTCGTCGCCCACGAAGGCACCGATGGTGTACTGTTCGGCATTGGGCAGCTCAGGCATCTCGGCCACCATCACCATATTGTTGGCAAAGCGGCTGTGGTCATAGCTCCACACGCTCTGGCGCCTGCTGCGCGCACCAGCGGGTTCCTCGTCGCCCTGGGCCATTACGTCCTCTGAGGGCAGGACGATGGTCTTGGCGGCAGTGGTGGGGTTGTAGACCAGATAGCCCTCTTGAGCCTTTAGCACGCTGAGGTCGCCCTGCCAGGCGGTGCCGTCGTATTCCTTCTGGCCGTCGGCCTTCGACACGATGACCATGCCCTCTACCAAACCTTGCTGCGACAGGATGACATTGCTGAACATACGGTCGTAGTAGTAGGGCGAGCCCATCCAGTTCCAGCCTGGCTCCAGCACCCAGGCGGGCTCAGAATTCAGGATGATGTCGCCTTCCTGGTAATAGTAGAAATCGTTGCTATACTGGCCTACGTTGGCCTTGTACATCTGCGCCTTGCCAATGCCGCTGGTCAGCAGCGAGCCCATAAAGCCCCATTCTGGGTCGTTGATGAGTACGTCATTGTAGCTGCGGGCCTCGACAACTTTGCTGTTGAAGAAACTCGAGATCTTATTGCCCGACAATTGGCCGTAGGGGATGGTGCTCCACTTCCAGCCACCGAAGTTATGCTCGATGTGTGCTGGAAGATCAACCTCGGCACTGCCAAAGTCGGCATTATCGCTGGTGCGACGCACGGTGAAGGTGTAGAGGCCCGGCAGCGTGACGTCGACGTATGTATCTAAGCCCCTGCGTTCAAAGTCGTCAATGGGATTCCAACCGATTTCGGTGTATTCATCGGGGCTGAAGAGGTTTATGGTGTAGTCGCTGAGGTTGTACTCGGCATTCTCAGGCACTGGGGTCATTCTGAACACGCCATAGTAGGGTGCTCCGTAGGGCAGCCAGTCGATGTCGAAGCGTTCCAGCCCAGTGCTGAGCACCACGGTGAAGGTAGTTGATTTTTCAGGATATGTGATCTGGCTGGTCAGTCCGTAGAAATTCGAGTAGTCGGGATAGGTAAGGGTGGCCACGACCTGATAAGTGCCTTCCACGAACGTGCCGTTGAAGACGAAGGTCCTTTCTATGCTTCCGTCATCCTCAGACCCCACGATACTGCCGCTGCACCATTGGTTTCCTGATCCAGTGAGCTGTATGTAGGGCAATGAGCCTTCGGGAGCGTATGTTACGTTTTCGAGAATGGCATCCGCCATCTCATCTTGAGTCATCGTGGTTCCTAAATTTACGGTGCTCTTCACATAGCCCACGCTGGTGGCGTTGTTCTTGATGGTCACCTTCACTTGGAATTTCTTATTTGAACCGTATGTTCCCGTGGGGACTATCCAGACAAGAAGCTCTTCTGTGGTGGGCTTGATGGCCTTAACAGAGTTAGTGCCAATGGTGAGATACTGGCTGTCGCTCTTGTCGGTCAGCTCTACCTTGAACGTCTGGGCGGCATCTTCCGGCTCGGCCACAAAGCGGTTCTGAATGCGCTGATAGATGTCGTCGCCCACGTTACATACGATGTTTACCACATCGGCATCCCAGTTCAGGTACGCATTGGTTACATTGACAACGATGTTGATTTCTATCTGGTTGGGATTCTCTGGATAGATTTTCTGCTGCCCTATCTGGATATAGGGGCGTATGTAAGTGGTGCCACGCTTGATAGGTTCCCAGGTAATAGATCCCCAAGTATTATTGGTTTTTAACGGGTCATATTCTATGTATTCAGGGTCAACCTCCCAAAGTACTTCATCGTTGGCGTCTTCTGGAGTCAGACTGTATGCTTTTATGGACCCTGAACTAGATGTTAATTTGTTGTTCATAAACCACGTTAAAGTAGGTAACCCCTTTATTACAGTATAACTTTGTGTTACGATGTTGATAGCCGTAGCATGCTGAATCACGTTGAAGGTGGTCTCGGCCATGTTTTCGCCTGTGTCGAAGTTTTCCATTGTGATTTCAGCACCCTTGATGGGTTTGTCGCCATAGATGGTGTCGTTGCTGATGTGGGCATACTCGGTGTATCCATCTACAATCTGCCAGGCGTTCCTTGGTATGCTGGCTGTCGATGGCGTCACGCTGACCTGATCGGGCAGGTAGACCCATCCGCCTTTGTCCACGTCGAACGAGTTCAGCTTGTAGGATTCGGGCAGTGTCACCGTGAGCGCGACAGGAGCGGATGGCGTGCCCCAGGAGTTTTCTCTGAAGGTGAGATACTCGCTTGTTTCCAGAAGGTAGATCAGGCCACTTGCATTATCTTTCAGCATAAAGGTGATGGGCTTGTTTGTATCATCGACATCATCGTAGTTGCCGGGTACCTGGAGTGTCAGGAAAGCAATCGTAAATTGCGTTTGGGATTGCGTTTGGGTTTTGAGGTATTTTTGTAAGACTCCTTGGGCATTGTCGAGCGTCACCAGTCGGCACTCTTCCTTTCCAAAATCTCCTACGAAGGCAGCCAGAGTGTAGTCGCCCTGGTAAACGTAATTCGCCGCGTTTTTTACTTGCAGGCTGGCGTAGACGGTCGTGAACCCTCCTGCCTGGTTGGTGTGCGGATTAGTCCACGTTCCGTTCAGTTGCGCCATCGCCCCAATAGTGGTGGCGAGGAGCACAAGCATTGTGAATAGTTTTTTCATAATCTCTCAGTTTTTTAATTATTGTTCTTTTGTTATTATGTCTGTTTTGATTTTGTTCTTTTGTCTATTTGATTTTTGTTCTTTTGTTATTATGTCTATTTTAATTTTGTTCTTTTGTCTATTTGATTTTTGTTCTTTTGTTATTATGTCTTTAATCATTATTATGTCTTCACTTGAGGAGTAGGCGGGCGGTGCCGTCGGCACGCCGTTCAATGACAACTCCGGCCCGTGCGTTGACCCTCCTGCGTCCGCTTAAATCGTAATAGGTGCGTGAGGCGTCGCGTCCATACCTGTTGTAGGCAATGCCGGTGATGGCATCGGGGGCGTGCATCACCACGGGATAGCGCAGCGAACCTTGCAGGAACTGTCCGCCTGCGCGCAGCGTCTCGCTGACCTCGGCCAACTGTCCTGTGGGCAGGTAGCAGAGGCGGAAGCTCACCCGTTCGCCAGCATCGCAGTGCACGGTGATGAAGAATCGGCCGCGAATGCATTTGCCCACGCCTCGGCACTCGTCGCCAATGAAGGCACCCAGGGCATAGTCCTGCGCATCGCTCAGCTCGGCTATGCGCAGCACCACCGACATGTTTTCGCGGAAGCGGTGGGCAACGAGGGGGGAGTAGGGGAATGACTCTCCCCCCAGCGACTCCCTGTAGGGAGGGGAGTATATAGTTCTTTCGTTGGGATATTCATTTGCAGAGGTGATTACTCCTCTCCCTGCAGGGAGGGGCTGGGGGGTAAGGCCAATGGGGCTTATATGACTAATGGGACCCATGGGGCTGTTGAAACTCAATTCCGCCACCGTATCCTTCTCGCAATAGAGCAGGTAGCACTGGCCTACGGCGAGCCGTTCAAGCGTGCCCACCCACTCGGTTCCGTCCCATTCGGCTATGCCGTCTTCCTTCGACACGATGAACAGGCCCTCGAAGAGTCTGGCAGGGTCGAACACCTGTGTCAGTGGCACGTCCCAGTAGTAGGGCGAGGGCATCCACTGCCAGCCTTCCTGTAATGCGATGGTGTGGCTGTCGGTATAGGTGCCCTGCCACAGCCGACTGTCGTGGTCGGCGGCCATGAAAGCCATGTAGGCGGTGTTCTGCGGCAGCCCCGTCTCGCAGAGGGTGCCGAAATAGCCGTAGACGGGGTCGTTGTAGAGCAGGGCGTGCTGCGTGCGCAGCTCGGTGAGGGCGTTGCCGCCATAGACGCTGAAGAACTGTTCGGGGGCCACGTTGCCGTAGTAGTTGGTGAGCCACTGCCACCCCTCATGCAGCCGCAATGGCGCACCCACCTCGAAGGTGCTGAACGGCTCGGTGCTGCCAGTACGGTAGAGGGGCGTGCTGCCTACGCTGAGCGTATAGGTCTGGGGCACTTGCGAGCAGAGCGTATAGGTGAGGGGCACCAGCGAGGTGCGCTCGCACGTGATGGCATCGGTCCATGCGGGGAAGGAGATGCCGATGAGCTGCACATGTAGGGCAGCGGGGTTGAAGGTGGCATTGGCAGGAACGGGGGTAAGGCGCAGCTGGCCTGCCTCTCCGGCCACCATCGAGTCGACGCTCACTTCGAAGCCCTGCAGTTCAACCGGCGCAACTGCGCTGTTGAAAGTGAGCAGCACGGGGCTGGAAGGCACCCCTTCGCTCTCGCCTGTGAATGTGACGGGCCTTGAGGGGGTGCATACATAGGTGGCCTGTGTCGATTTGTGACAGACAAGGAAGTCCATCGTGCGTCCTGCATCGGCGGCATGGTCGCCAAAGACGCGCAGCACATAGTAGGGCAATCCATCGGGGCCGGTCTCGAAGTGGGTGGCTTCGCCGCGGCACTCCCCGCCGATGAAGGCCCCCACCATCCACTCGTCGGTGGCGACAGCCTGACCGTTGGTCTGGTCGACAAGTCGGGCATAGACCATCGTCTCATCGTCGAACATCCGGCGGTCTGCAACCGTCCAACCCTGCGACCATGCGGATAGTGCAGTTGCAAAAAATGCCAATAATATGGTCAGCTTGCGCATAATAGTTAGGTTTAGGATTACAAATTTAAGGAATATTAAGCATTGTTCGTTGTCTATTCTGTCCAATTGATTGTCTGTTTTGGACGTTTGGACAAAATAGGCAACAATTTCTTTCTTTTACAATTTTTTTCTACTTATTTTTGCAGCAAACTTTTCGAAACATCGAAAGTCAATATGAATTATAACAATACTGACCCCACCCTTGCCCCTCCCCTACGTGGGAGGGGAATGGCTACCTCGGGGAAACTCAGCCGCATGGTACTCCCCTCCCATGTAGGGGAGGGGCAGGGGTGGGGTCAGTAACCTATATAGTCGTAAATCAATTCTTATGAAGTTTAACCTAAAAACAGGCTTCCTCGCATTGCTGCTCTTAGTCAGCCAGAGCGCTTCTGCCACAGTACTGCCGCAGACTGTCGACTCGCTTCTGGAAGCCTATAAAATTACCCCCCCCCACAAACCGTAATAGCGCAAAAGAAGTGGTGGCACGCCAGATAGTAGACCTGTGCATGGAATGCGAGATGCTGATTGAGACCCCCCTGGAGATACGCAAGGGAATGCCTGCCGACAGCATGAACCTGATGGTCTTTTTTGCCGCCGCGCGCTACTACTATTATAATGCCTACTTCGCCGAGTGCCTGGACTATGTGGAACAGGCCCTGCCACTGGCCGCGAACAACGACATGACGCTGCACGCCACCCTGCTGTGCGACCGCTGCTACTGCCTGTTCAAGCAGGGACGCATGACCGAGGCCATCGAAGCCGGGCAGCAGGCAATGCAGTTCTGCCTGAACCTCGGCCCGTCGGTGTACCTGGCACGTGCCTACCTCTACCTGGCTATTTGCAACAACTCTCTACCGAATACGGAGCAGGCGAAGCTCTTCATACAGAAGGCCATCGAGGTAGACGCGCAGATAGGCACCAACAACAATTCGCACAACATCCTGGGCGTTGCCAGCGAGATATACGCCATAGGGCAGGAACCAGAAAGGGCTATAGTCTATGGTGAGCGAGCCGTTGAGGCGGCACGCGCCATTGGCTATAAAGAGGGGGTGGTTAACCACCTCTCGCAGCTGAGCTATGCCTACAACCGCAAGGGTGACTACCAGCGTGGACTGGAGGTGGCCCGGCGGGCCGTGAGCGAAGTGGAGCTTATGGACGTGCCCGACCGTAACCTGCTGGCCATCAGCTTAGAGTACGTGGCCTATAACCTGCTCGACTTGAAACGCAACGCCGAGGCGGTGCCCATTCTGCTTAGGGCCATCGGCTTAGAGCAGGAGGTGGGCAACACACGGGCGGTGTGCTACGACTACAGGTCGCTGGCCGAGGCCTACGAGCCCGACGAGCCACGACAGGCCGTGGCGGCACTGCGCAAATATATTGTGATGGCCGACTCTATTCACAGCAAGCAGATGAGCGAGGCGCTGGGACAGGCCAACGCCAAGTTCCGCAACAACGAGTTGCAAGACGAGAACACCGAGCGCCGTCGTCAGAACCAGCTCGTCATCATTGCCTCGGCAACCGTGGCACTGCTGCTGCTGGCGGTCATCGTCTTCATCGTCTATGCCTACCGCTTGCGCGGAAAGGTGAACAGCAGCCTGAAGCAGCAGCAACAGGCGCAGAATGCCTTCTTCACCAACGTCACCCACGAGTTCCGCACGCCGCTCACCGTGATCCTGGGACTGAGCCGCCAGCTGCAAGAGAAAGAGGATACCACTGCCCCCTTAGCCCCCTCTCTCATTGAGCACGAGGCAGACCGCCTGTTGCAGCTCGTGAACCAGCTGCTCGACGTGGCGAAGATGAAGAGCACCGTTGGAATGCCGCGCTGGCAGCGAGCCAACATTGTGCCGCTGCTGACCATGTTAGCCGAGAGCATGCAGCAGCTGGCCGCCAGCCAGCAGGTGGCGTTGGCCTACGAGCCCGATGCCAAAGAGCAGGTGACCGACTTCGTGAGCGACTATGTGCAGAAGATTGCCATCAACCTGCTGTCGAACGCAGTCAAGAACACGCCGTCGGGCGGCAGCGTCACCCTACGCAGCCGCTGTGGTGACGGGCGCTTCGTGCTCAGCGTGAGCGACACGGGCAACGGCATATCGCCGGAAGACCTGCCCCATATCTTCGAACCGTTCTATCAAGGACAGAACGCACAGAAAGCGCAGAGCACCGGCATTGGGCTCACCCTGACAAAACAGCTGGTAGAGGCCATGGGCGGAACCATCACCGTGGAGAGCACGATGGGTAAGGGCACCACCTTCACTGTCGACGTGCCACGCATGCAGAAGGGCGTGACGGTGGAAGAGACTGCAACACCCGTGATCCCCGAAAACGACCATTTAGGTGATGATGCAGCAATGCCCGTGACGCTTACTGACAGTACCCTTGGCGATGACGACAGCTGTACGCGCGTGCTCATCGTAGAAGACAACCGTGAGGTGGCCTACTACATTGGCTCGCTGCTCTCGGCACGCTACGATGTGTTCTATGCCGTCGACGGAGAACAGGGCGTGGAAAAGGCCCGCCAGCTGATGCCCGACATCATCGTTACCGATGTGATGATGCCGCGCGTAGACGGTCTGGAGCTGTGCCGCCGCATCCGGCACGACGAGCTGACTTGCCATATTCCCGTCATCGTCGTGACGGCTAAGGTTACTGAGAAAGACCGCTTGGAAGGGCTGCATGCAGGAGCCACGGCCTACCTGAACAAGCCCTTCAATGCCGACGAGCTGTTGACAATGACCGACAACCTCCTGCGGCAACAAAGGGAAATACAAAAAAGAATTATGAGTATAAAAAAAGACGGAACTCTTGTCCCCGCCCCCAATCCGAATGGCGAGGGAGAGCACAACGGAAACCTGCGTGAAGACGAGCTTGCCTCAGCTATGGTGCATGCGGAGATGCTATGCCCTGAGGCCGGCGGTGGTGAGATGAACGAGTTGGATCTCCAGTTCCTGGAAAGGCTAAGGGAACAGGTGTTGGCACACATGGATCATAGTGAGACCGACATGGAACACTTGGCACCGCTGATGGCCATGAGCCAGACGCAGTTGCGCCGGAAAATCTTGGCTGTGACAGGCATCAGCGCAGCAAAATACGTCACCTTGCTGCGTGTTGAGAAGGCTAAGGAATTACTGAGGCAGTACCCCAAAGTCACCATTATCGAGGTGGCCTACAGCACAGGCTTTGCCGACAATTCCCACTTCACCAAGGTGTTCCACCGCATTACGGGCATGACACCGATGCAGTTTATCAAGGACGCCCAAAAGGCCTCGCCGGTCTGACTTGAAGAGATAAAATGCTCGGGTGTTGTCTAAATAATATGAAAAATGCGTACAAAGCCTTTGTAATGCTGTAACGGATATGCCGTTAACCTGCAATATAGTATCCGTTAGCCTGCAATACAGTATCCGTTAGCCTGCAATACAGTATCCGTTAGCCTGCAATACAGTATCCGTTAGCCTGCAATACAGTATCCGTTGTGAGGCTTCTATACGGTAATTTTGATTTAACTGCTTGATTAAAAGAGGCTGTGCCGCTATTCTTGGCACAGCCTCCATTGCTTATTTCTGGTTGTCTTTCTGCCGTATCTCCACGCGACGAATCTTTCCGCTGATGGTCTTGGGCAACTCGTCGACGAACTCCACGATGCGGGGGTACTTGTAGGGTGCGGTGACCTTCTTCACATGCTGTTGCAGCTCCTTTACTAGGTCGTCGCCAGCCTTCGACTTCCACTCCTTGCCCAGCACCACGGTAGCCTTGACCACCATGCCGCGAATGTCGTCGGGCACGCCGGTGATGGCACACTCCACCACGGCGGGGTGGGTCATCAGTGCGCTTTCCACCTCGAACGGGCCGATGCGGTAGCCGCTCGACTTGATTACGTCGTCTATGCGCCCTTCAAACCAGTAGTAGCCGTCTTCATCGCGCCAGGCCATGTCGCCCGTGTGGTACAGACCGTCGTGCCAAGCCTCGTGGGTCTTCTCGTCGTCGCGGTAATATTCCTTGAAGAGGCCGATGGGCTTGGTGCTGGCCCCCCCTACTGCCCCCGAGACAATGGCCCCCCCTACTGCCCCCGAGGGGGCTTCTATAGTTTTAGCGCTCGGTGCTATAGTAGCCCCCTCGGGGGCTGAAGGGGGGGCCGGCACTCTAATGACGATCTCGCCCTTCTCACCGTCTTCGCACGGCGTGCCGTCGGGCTTCACGAGGGCTATGTCGTACTGGGCGTTGGGCATGCCCATCGAGCCGGGCTTCGGCTTCATCCAGGGGAAGGTGCCCAGCGTCATCGTGGTCTCGGTCTGGCCGAAGCCCTCCATCATGCGTATGCCTGTCTTTTCGTAGAACTTGTCGAACACAGCGGGGTTCAAAGCCTCGCCGGCGGTGGTACAGTACTCTAGGGCCGAGAGGTCGTACTTCGAGAGGTCCTCGCGTATCATAAAGCGGTAGATGGTGGGCGGGGCGCAGAAGCTCGTCACGCGGTACTTCTCCATCTGGCGCAGCAGCGTGTCGGCATTGAATTTCTCGTGGTCGAACACGAACACCGTGGCTCCGGCAAACCACTGGCCGTAGAACTTGCCCCAGACGGCCTTGCCCCAGCCCGTGTCGGCCACGGTGAGGTGGAGCGAGCCGGTGTGCAGGTTGTGCCAGAACACGCCGGTGGTGAGATGGCCCAAGGCATAGAGGAAGTCGTGGGCCACCATCTTCGGCTCGCCGCTGGTGCCCGAGGTGAAGTACATCAGCATCGTGTCGCTGTTGTCGTTCTTCTCTGCGGGCCGTACAAACTGAGGGGCATGCTCAATCTCTTTCAGATAGTCGTGGAAGCCTTCGGGAATCTGGTGCCCGATAGCGATGTATTGGCTTACGGTAGGACTCTCTTCCTTGGCCAGCTGAATCTGCCCCGTCACGTATTCATCGTCCACGCAGACGATGGCCTTCACCGAGGCCCTCGTGTTGCGGTACACGATGTCGTGCTTGGTAAGCATGTGGGTGGCGGGTATGACGACGGCCCCCAGCTTGTGCAGGGCCAGCATCACCACCCACCATTCGTAGCGGCGCTTTAGGATGAGCATCACCGGGTCGCCCTTGCCTATGCCCAGCGACTGCAGATAGGCGGCGGCCTGGTCGCTCTGTTCCTTCAGCTGCCTGAAGGTGGCGCGTATCTCCTCGCCCTGGTCGTTGGTCCAGAGCAGTGCCAGGCCGTCGGGCCATTCGCGGGCCCACTCGTCCATCACGTCGTAGGCAAAGTTGAAGTGCTCGGGAATGATAAACTCCAGGTGCTTATTGTAATCCTCCACTGAGGTGAAGCTTGTCTGCTTCAGAAATCTTTCTACCATTTTTCGATATGCCGTTATTCCGTTAATTCAATATTCCGTTATTCCGAAGTCCCGTTATTACTCCACGGTAAAAGCCAAGAACTTCACTGCCTTGTCGCCTATGGCCAGCATGCCGTGAGGCTTCGTGGAGTCGAAGTAGATGCTGTCGCCCTCTTCAAGCACGATGGTCTTGCCGCCTATATACAGCTCCATCTTGCCCTCGAGCACCAGGTTGAACTCCTGGCCCGGGTGGGTGTTCTTGTAGATGGTGTGGGCGTGGGGCTTGGGCTCCACGGTCACGATGAACACGTCGGCCTTGTGGTTCTTGAATCCGCCCACCAGACTCTGGTATTTGTAGGCCTTCGTGCGCTCTATGCTCAGCCCCTGCCCCTTGCGCGTCACGCAGTAGGCACTCATGTGGGGTGCTTCGGCAAAGATCAGCTCTTCGGTGCTCACCCCATATTTCCGGGCTATCTTCATCAGGTTCGAGATGGTGATGTCGGCCTCGCCCTGTTCTATCTTCTCATACTTCTCCACATCGATGCCGATGGTCTCGGCCATCTCGTCGGCGGGAATGTCGAGCACGTCGCGCAGTCCGCGTAGCCGCTCGCCTATTTGTTTCAGTTGGTCTTCCATACAATAATAATATGCTGTTTGTTTAATTTGTGCGTGCAAAAGTACGAAGAAAACATATAATATGGGAAGAATTGTAAAGAAATTATGGGAAATTAAGAGATTTTTCTGTCAACTTGTAGTAAAAATCCCTTAATTTCCCATCAATTTGTTCGCTACGGCTCTTAGTGCACCACCACCTTGTGCACGCTTCCATCAGCCTCGCGCACGATGTTCAGTCCGCGTTGTGGCTTGGCCGTCTGCCGTCCGTCCAGTCGGTAGAAGATGGTGGCTTTGCCATTGCGCCTACCTTCGTCGGTCGGCACGACCTCTATGCCTACCACATTGTCGATCACCTTATATCGGAACTCCACGGTCTCGCTCTCGGCCATTCCCTTGGCCACGGCCATCGCGCGGATAACGAGCTCATTGCCCGTGGCCACGATGGGGCCGCGATAGGTGAGCACGCTGGCGCTCTGCGCGTCGCAGGGGCAGGTGCCGTCGAGGGTGTAGAGAATGGTGGCCCCGGCGGTGTGGCTTGTCAGCCGTATCTCGGCACCCCGGTAGACCTCGGTGCCGCTCATGCGTGATGCCGTGGGGGCATCGGTCACCATGTTGGCCGAGTCGTTCACCACCACCAGCAGTTGCGCCCGCAGTGCGTCGGCATCGGCCAAGGTGAAGGTCACCACGCTGCTGCCCAGCGACTGGGCGGTGAGCGTGAGCAGGGCCTGCCCGTTCTCGTCGAGGGTGAGCTCGCCGCTGCTGGCCGTCACGATATTGCCGCCGGTGGTGCTTATGCTCACCTTTTTGCCCTTGGCAGCCTCGGCAGGCAGGGCACTGATGGCGATGGTCTTCTGCGAGCCGTCGGCCATGTTCAGCAGCGAGTCGGCTTGCAGGCGGGTCACGCGCGGCTCTACGGGGAACTCCTGCGTGTAGTCTTGCTCCATCTGCAGGCCGGCATAGCTCTCCACGCTCCTTCTGATGATGAGCTGCACCTTCTCGCCCGGCAGCAGCGGGGCGGCAGGCACGAAGCGCAGGCGTGAGGCATAGACCGAGTCGGGTGTCTCGTAGCCGCTATCGGCGTTGAGCAGCTCGATGGTGCCGCCCAAGTGCTGCCCACCCTTGGTCACGAAGATGTGCTCGGTGGTCAGCGTGTGGGGGCGCATATACTTATCGAACGCGATGTCGATGCCCTCGGGGCAGGCCTTTACGCTCTCCACCTGCGGCTGTCGCAGCTGCGTCATGCCCACGTTCACGTCGAGCTGTGGTGGCGGCACGGGCAGCCACTCCGAGCGTTTCAGCTCGTAGCCCTCCTTCTCGTAGCGCACCTGCCAGAGGCCCTGCGGCACGTCCCAGGCATAGCGGCCCTCGGCATCGGTGATGAGCGGGTTCTCCTGGCGGTAGGACGAAGCCATCCATACCACATCGTCTTCGTACATGTCGCCCCATTCGTCGACCAGCATCTGCTTGTGGTAGCAGGTAGCGGTGACTCCCTCCAATCGGTTGCTGCTCACAGCCTCATAGACGAATCCGGAAGGATCGAAGGCTCTGCTGCCCGGCAGCACGTGGATGGGTGTAGTTCTGAATTGCGTCTGGTTGCCCCAGCGGTGCCAGGCACCCAGGCTGTTTGAAGGAGGCTCGGAGGGTGGCGGGGGCGTGTTGATTGGCTTCGTGGGCTTGGGTTCTTCCTTTGGCTTGGGCTTCTTCTTGCAGTCAAGTGCATCAATGGACTTGCGCAGGGCTTCCCTGGTTTTGTTTGAAAGCCAGGGACGTACCAGTGATATAACAGTGGAATAAATATCAAAGCCCACCGAGATGAACCACTGCGGTGTAGCAGGAACGTCTATCAAGTCAAGACTCATCCCTATAACATCTGCCTTCCACTGTGAGAACGATGTTTTGACGAACTCTGTTGCTGCCAGGCCTACTGCAAATTGTAGCGCTTTTGCCTCGGCACGCATCCCTTCGCAGGGCAGTTTCTTGGTGATGCGATCATATAACTTGTCCCATTCATTATAATCATTTATAATATCTAATGTGACATAATAAATTTGTACAGCTTGTAGGACTACACTAAGGGGCGTTCCAACGAATTTAGCAACCATGTCACCGATCTTGCGGACCCACTTGGTCTTCATTGCAAGAGATAGTTTCGTTTTGAAAGGCTTCAGTTTCTTGAAAAAGTCACTTTGTTGTACCTTCAGCAATATGCGGGCATTATTGGCTTTTATTTTTATCTTCTTAAGGCTCTCAATCTCATTGGTATGCGACAGCACCAGATTCTTGGCAGCGTTCAGACCTTGGCTGCTTTTCCTTTCTGGTTCGGCAAGGGCTATCAGTTTCTGATTGATAGCGTTGATGGCATCCCTGTCTCCTTTTACTTGGGCTTTCACAAACTCGTCTAACAGTTTCCTACGTTTCACTGCCAAGTCATCGGCTATCTTCTGCTCTCGTTTCAGCAGTTCATTGCTTGTTTTGAGATCTTCCAGTTTCTTAGGCAATTTCTTGTTGGCTTCATTATAATTGTTGGTCTCCTTGAGTATGTGTTCTGAATACCAGTTCTTGGCATAATTCTCAAGTGCTTTGATAGCATCTTCATAAACGCATTTAATGGCTTTGCACAAGTCGTTGAGTTCGGAACAAGTCTGAGGTATATAGGTAGAATTAATATCATACAAAGTAGACTCTGGCGTGAGTTGTCCTAATAGTATTTCTGTTTTTGTGATATGCGCCAGCGAGCCCAGATTAAAAGCCGACCAGCAATCTTTATTCAAGATACCCGTAAAGGTGAAAGAATCCTTGATTCTTGCCCTTGCCGATTGGCTCTTCGACACCTTTGTCGTATAGAGCATTTTATTTCTGGTATCGACAAAACAGGTCTTCTCATCGCTGAAGAGATAAAACACTGAAGTGCCGTCGTTCATCTTTATTTCCGTGTAACCATCGGCCAATAGCTGTTCGCGATCAATGCCAGTAAGTTGTTTGGCCTCGTATTGCTTCACGATACCGTCTTCAAACGGGATTTCAAATGCCATGTCGCCTTCGGGACGCTGCCATTGCGTGGTGTCGGTGGTGCCGGTAAGCTCCTGCCAGGCTATCATGTCTTCGCGCAGCACGCTGAACCATGCATTGATGCTGTCGGTCAACGCTTGCAGGTCAGTATCGGGGGCAGGTTGCTCTATTTCGTCATCTTGTATGTAGGCAAGCAGTTCGAGAATGCGCTGCATGGTGGCATCGTCGGTATCGTCGTTCTGTAGCAGCTCGTGCAGCTCGTCGAACTCTTTCTGCTTAGCGTATGGTTCTGCCTCAACATCATCGCCCACCAGCAGATGTACGAGGCTGTCAATGCGCTCTACGTGCTCCGTCGTAAGGCTGTCGACGCTGAGTAGCGTGTGCAGTTCGTCGAAGATGGGTCGCTCCTCCAGTATAGGTTCCTCATCGAAGAGTGCGTAGATGTCGCGCATCACTTGCTTCTCGTTCTGTATGGCGGCCTCGGCCTCAGCCAGAATATCGTCCATCATTCGGCGGTCGGCCTTCACGTCATCGTCCTGCAAACACTCCACATACACGGTGACGGGCATATTGGTTGTGGCGATATTGTAGGCGGCATGCCAGCAACCCTTCTTCTTGTTGAAGCGTGGGTAGAGCGTCAGAATGGAGTTGTCTTCAAGCACCACGTAGAGCACCACGTCGGAGATGATGGTCGTGTCGTTGGCCACCTCACCATCGTCGTCTACAAAGTCGATGTCGAAGCATATAGGCTCGCGGAAGTTGGTGTCCTGACATACGTAGCGCGTCGGGGTAACGGCTTCTTCGCGGAAGTCCCATGTCACCACCTGCTGGCTTCCTGTTGCCACGAACGACATGTTGACCACGGGCGAGAGCGAGCCGTAGACCACGGCCACCGTGCATGTGGCGGATTGCAGCTGTGTGCCATCGGCCGTGGTTACCACGGCATAGACGTCGTGCTGGGACAGGTTATAAGGATTGCTGAGCAGGCACCGCTGCTGCCAGACGCCTGCGACGCTGGCTTCGGTCTGGCCAATAAGCACATCGTCGTCGTAGATCATCACCTGCGAGCCACTGGGTGCAGCACCACTCACGCTGACGATGCCCGAGGAGGTCTGCTGAGGTGCCTCGATGCTCAGTGCCTGTGCGGTGAAGATGGCCGTGCCAAGCGACTGTACGACATTTCTTCCCTTAGAGCTGAAGCTGACGCTGGCCGTAGGGGCATAGACCCCTTCAGCTACGGGTGCAATGCAGAAGCGCACCTGCTCGCCTGGTTGTACCGACGGCACCCGCAGCCTGCCGTTGCCGTACTCGTAGGCCGCCAACCTGTTGCCCGCCATCACCGAGCCTTCGATGAACTGGCAACCATCGGGCAGGTCGAACAGCAGGCCTACGTCGGCAGGCTGCACTTGCGGCTTGAAGGTCACGATTGTCTGCAGGGTGGCAATCGTTCCTATGGTGAGTAGCTGCTTGTTGGCTCTGAAGCCCGTGCCTTCGTCGGTGTAGGAGAACACGGTCTCGTCGAACATCGGAATGAGCTGGTTGTGCAGACTGTCTATGCGCCCGCTCTCTATGTCCACCTCGCTTTTCACGTAGTCGCGACCCTCTAGCAAGCCCATCTCGCCAAGGGCGTCGATGGTGTTCACGAAATTATACAGTCGGCTCTCGCCCATCGTGATGAGGGTGTAATGGCCGTCGGCCAGATTGGTGAAGGTGAGCAGCGGACAGCCCTCGTCGGGCGTCTCATAGTAGTCCATCCCCAGCAGCTGGCCATCACCGTCGTAGAGCATACCCGCCACGGTGCCGTTGTCGGTCTGGCTGAAGGTGGCGATGAGCTGTCCCAGCTGCACCAGTGGCAGCGTGGCCGTGGCCTCGCCGTCGGCATTGATGGTGCAGACGGTGGTGGCCGCGGCAAACTCGCCCTTCATGCTGGTGGCGGTGATGCGCACTTGCGTGCCCTCGGCCAGCATCTGGTCTTGCAACACCAGTTGGCCGTTTTGCACGGTAAAGTTGGTGAGCTCGCGGTTGTTGGTAACGTCGTACACGGTGTAGCTGATGTTCTGCAGCCCTTCATAGTCATCGGCACTCACCTGCTCCTCGCCTGCTCTTACGGCGGGGCGGAAGTAGGGGTCAAGGCGTATGGTGGTGCCCACCAGTTCTGGCAAGACGAAGCTCACCTCTCTTTCTTTCGACAGGTCGGGGGCTGTCTTTTGCGGAGCGTAGCCAGTGGCCTGTGCCGTGACCTCGGTAGGAGCGTTGCTGGCAGTGAGCGTCCAGCGCCCATTGCCGTCGGTGGTGGTGGTCAGCGTCACGGGGTAGAGGCCGTTGAGCAGCTGTGTCACCGCAATGTTGGCACCACGGATAGGCTCTTCGGTGTCTTTGGCGGTCACGGTGCCGCTGAGCGTTGCCGTCTCCAGGTTTGATAGCTGACAACCGACAGTCGATGCTTGGGCCACGGTGATGAGCGTGTCGGCAGGCTGCTGATAGCGGGTGCCGAGGGTTTCGCTCAGCTTCACCTTGGCGATGGCCTTGGTGCCTTCCATCTGCTTGCGCAGCGTGTTGCCCTGGGCTATGTGGTTGCCCAAGGCATCTGTCCAGGTCACGGTGTAGTCTCCTTCCCTGGCCGGCGTGCCATCGGGTAGGGTGAGGCGCAGCGCAACGTCGCGAAGTTGCTTCAAGGCCGTAAATTCCACCTGCACGTCTTCCTTCTCGATGCTTACGGCCTCGATGGTGCCGAGAATATCGTTTCGCGCGTTCCTTATGTATACATTATACTGCGTGCCTTCAATCAGGTTGTTGTAGGTATAGGTGGTCTGGTTGGTCAGCACGTAGCGTTGCGTCTGGCTGGTCTGGGTGTTGGTCAGCTCCAGAAACATGTCCTTGAGCGTTTTGCCCTGAGCGGCAGGAATGTTCACCGTGAGCTTGTGTACGCCCTGCGTGATGGGTTGCAGGTCGAAGTCCTTCCAAACGTCGGCCTCCATGTAGAGTGGCAGCGACTCGGCAGGCACGTAGACGGTGGCATCTGTCGGCACGCCCGAGAAGCCGTTGTTTTCCACCTTGGGCGGCGTGGCGGCATAGCAAGTGATGCTGCGCAGGGCCGTGAAGTTGTTGAAGGTGTTGTAGCCAATGGTGCTGACAGTGGCAGGCAGTAGCAGGGTGGTAAGGGTGTAGCCACGGTCGTAACCGTCGTAAGACGTGGTGCTGAGGCCCGTCGTGCGGCTCACGTCAAGATAGGCCAGGTTGGTAAACCGGCTGCCTATCAGCATCTCCCAGTCGTAGCGGCTGAGGGTGCCAACGACCGTGATGGCTTTCACCTTCGCATAGTCGTAGCTGTTGGTGGCACTGTTATAGACGACTGCACTGATGGCTGCGAGCAGACTGTTGGTGGTGAAATTGTTGACCAAGAGGCTGCCCGTCGTCTCGTCCCATCCGCTCTCGCTTGGGTTGGGGGGCAGGGTGGGGTCGTAGTGCAGGTAGGCCATCACGCTCACGTCGTGGTCGGGCATGGTGAACGTGCCAGCTTTGCCGTTGTTGTATAAAGTGTTGTATGTAGACAGCGTAGAGCCGTCGGCCACAAGGCTGTCGAGTATGAATCCGGTTATAGGATAGACCTCGGCTTGAACCTTCGAGCCGACCGGTGCCTGCAGTGCTGGCGATGCATCCCCTACCGATTGTGTGTACAGATTAAGCCTGCATGCCCCTGTGGGGCTGCAGCCTATCGTCACGGTGTGGGTGGTCTGGGCGATGGCCGCGAGCTGGCAGAGCAGCCACAGGCATATACTGAATAGCTTCTTCATAGTTGCTGATTATTTGATGATTACCTTTTTGTTGTCTCTCACGTAGATGCCTGCCTTTGGTTGGCTCACGGCGCGCCCCTGCAGGTCGTGCAGCTGTCCGGTAGGCTGCGACACTGTCGCAGCATTCGAGACAGAGGTGATGGCAGCACTGCCGAGGCGCACGCTGAAGCGGCCTTCATGCGTGCCGGCAGTTGCCTGGAAGGTGTAGCCCCCCCTGCCTTCCACAAGGGCGGCTTCGGTGCCTGTTTCGTGGTCGACGAGGAAGATTTCTTCCTGTTGTTCAGCGGTACGCGAATCGCCGAGGCTGAGCGTATAGATGCCCTCCCTGCCGGTCTTCAGGCCAAGCCGCACCTCGCCGTTGGCCAGTGGGCGCTCGTCGATGGCATACTGCACCCCGCCCCGCACGATGTAGAGCTGCGCGGCACCGGCATCGAGGCTGAAGAACTTGCTGGCATCGCGGCCCGGTTCGTAGTCGAGTGTGGCGGCCTCGTTGATGACGAAGCGTGTGCGGTCGATGGCGGCCTCGGCCCCGGCAACCGTGTCGCCCTCGCTCAGCAGCAGGTTATACACCACTCGTTTGCCCAGCCCCTGTGCCTTCTTGGCGCGAGCCTGTGCCACGTCGTAGTGCAGGGCGAGGTCGTGCTGGCGCCCCTCTTTATGGAAGACGATCCGGTCGTGGTCGAGCGGACACTGGATGAAGAAGGCTTGTCCGGGCAGCAGGATAAGGTCGTCGTCAAGGGGCGAGTAGGCACGGTAAGAGCCGGCAATATGGGTCATTCTGTAGGTCCACACGGTGATGGGGGCGGTGGTCTCTATCTGCTGTATGTCGAAATAGCAGGGGTAGGGATTGCCGATGAAGTTCCACGAGCGCTGGTGGGCATATTCGCTCTCATGCTTCTGCAGCGTCACCTCCACGTCGTCGTTGCGGAAGAACTTCGGCTTGTTGGCGTTCTGCTCGGCATCGATGAAGAAGCGGTTGAAGTGCCAGTTGTAGTTGCCGTTGGGCGCATAGTCGCGCTGTCGGTCAGCCTGCTGGTCGTAGGGTATGACGCTGTTGAAGATGTAGCCCCGGCCGGCGTGCAGCGTGCTGTCGGCGGTCATGCGCACCCATGTCTCGCTGTTCTTGCCCTCGGCGCGCTTCCGGGCGTCGTAGCCGTAGATGGCCAGGGGCGTGTTGGGGAAGAAGCTGCGAATGTTGCCCACCCGCACGTCGAAGGGGAAGCAGACAAACTCCCAGCAGTTTTCGTAGAGCCGCAGGTCGATGGTGACGTTGTCGGCACGCATCGTCCCGTTGTTGATGATCGAGGTGTGGCTGGGCTGCTGTCCGTCGCGGTTGGCCATCGACCAGCGTGCAAAGCCGTTGTAGAGCGTGGTGAGCCTGGCAGCTGCGAAGGTGGCAGGCCCTTCGACGGTGAGCGTTCCCAGTGTGGGCACCGAGGCCACGTTGCCGCCCCAGTAGCTGTAGAGTGCCGACAGCGTCACGTCGGGCAGATAGTCTTCCGACAGCGGCTGCTGCATGTCGAGCGACAGCGGCGAGACAATCTGGATGGTCGGCGGCAGCACGTCGATGCCTTCTATGTCGAAGTTCTTCCACCAGTCGGCCTGCTCGTAGGC
>CAMJLB010000011.1 GCA_946406555.1 uncultured Prevotellaceae bacterium
TGCGAATGTAGGGGCAGGCCCCGTGCCAGCCCGCACGCCGGTCACGGCGTTCTTTACAGACAATTATTCCATGGCATCATCGCGTGAATTTGCCCTTGCGGGCAATTATTCCACGGCCTCTTCGTTTGAATTTGCCCTTGCGGGCAAGCGGGCTGGCACGGGGCCTGCCCCTACATTGGATGCCTGTCCCAGCGTAGGATGTCTGTCCCGGTGTTGGATGCCTGTCCCAGCGTTGGATGCCTGTCCCAGCGTAGGATGTCTGTCCCGGCGTAGGATGCCTGCCCCGGTGTTGGAATCATATACCCAACATAGGGCATCTGCCCCCAAAACAATTTTCGGAAAAACAGTGGGGTTGCAGGAAGAAAGCCCATGGCATTCACTGTGTGGCGAAGGGCAAAATTTTATATTTATGCAGGTCGCTTTTTCGATAATCAAGACAAAATAAATTTGCATTCTAGAACTTTGGGAAGCCGGGGCTGCCTATCTGAGAAACTCGCAGATCATGGCTTACGATGTCATTCTGCCTTTATTAAGGTTCCGTTGTGGCTCATCGGCGATGCCGTTCATGCAGAGCCACCTCGTCGTTCAGCCTGTTTGGGGAGGCAATCCAGCATGCTTTGCAATGTAAAACAGGCTGAATCGTTGTGCAATCCAGCTTGAATTGCGCTCCGAAACAGCCTGTTTTGCAAAGTTAGCTTTCTTATGTTTTACAACCTCCTGGAAACCAGTAATTTATGAAAATCGCTCAAATTCCATTATTTCGCTCCAAGGTGGTTGGAGTTTCGAAATTTTGAAATCTGAGCGATTTTCACTGGAATGTTTATGCAGAATGGCGGTGCATAAATATTAATCTGCGACGATTTTAATATCCGTAGTACCCGGAATCCTCGTTATTCCAAGTATCCTGTTCTTCCTCGTCGTCCCAATAGTCATCTCTCTGTCGCGCTCTGGCAGGCTTCTTGGCTTTTCCGCCAATTTTGCTGCTTAATGCCAGCAGGTGCCGTTGCAGCATAATCGGTGTAACAGTCAGTGCAGGCTTCTTATAGTCTTTTTTCATAATCGTTACTTTTTGATGAGCACTTTTTTCCCGTTAGTAATCACGATGCCCTTTGCCGTGGGTTTGTCCATGGGGCGTCCGCCGAGGTCGAAGTAGCGTGTCTGTCCGTTACGGTCGGTGAGCAGCATGCCCTTGATGGCCGAAGGCTCTTCCTGGGCACTGCTGAAGCTGCCGCGCAGCACGGGGCGGGCATTGCTCACGGGCACGATGAAGGCGCGGAACGGCGGAATGTAGGCTTCGTATTCATCGGTGGTCACCACTCCCCACTCGTTATTTTCCTGCAGGATGTAGGCTTGCAGTGTTGCTGCCTCGGCATTGGTAAGGCCTGTGGTGGTGCCCACGAACTTGAATGAGGATACCTTTTTGCTTCCGTCGGCTTCTTTCTTCAGTGTCACGCTCTGGCTTTCGGCTATGCTCATGCTGATCTCCGAATCGCTCGACACAGCCACCAGATAGGGTGTGTTGGCCTGCGGTGCGCCAGTTATCTCGACAAACTGCAATAGCTCGTCGGCATAGGAGTTCAGCGTGTAGAACTTCAGCCCCTCTTCCTGCTCAGGTGCTGTGGGCAGACAGGTGGTGTACAGGTAGACGGGCTTGCCGTCGATGGTGGCATCGGCGTCTTTCTCGTCCTCGGGAGCATAGAGACTGTTGGAATATTCTATACCCTTGATGGTGACGCTCTCCTCGTCGGTGATCACGTAGTCGCCGCCACCCTGTATGATGTCTATGCTGTAGATGTAAGCCTGCTTCTGTCCCTCTATCGTGAGCTTCACCATGGCCTTGCTGTATTTCTTGCCGCTTTTGAATGAGAAGGTGTACTCATTCCAGTCGGCATCATTTGGATCGACTTCCACTGTCTCTGTCTGGTCGGCCGTGGTGTTCTCGGCATTCTCAGCAATGTCGATGATTTCGCAGGTCAGCTTGTTCATGTCGCCGGCAGCCCAAACGACGATGTCCCTGACTGCACCGCTGATGGTGAAGCCCATGTCCGTCCGGTTAGAGAGGCTCACTGCCTGCGAAGTGCTTATCTGCAGGCAAGTCTCTCCATCATAGGTGCCGATGCTGAACGCCTCTTGGGCGGCCCCGGTGGCACGCCATATAGTCCCTTCTTCGGTGACGAGGTCCACACCTTCGCCAGCAGGTTGTCTCATGCCTCTGGCAGGTGAGGTCGAGCCGGAGCCGGTGCCTATCTTGCCGAACTTGGCAGATACGCCCTGCACCCCCGTAGCAGCCTGGATGTCCAGGTCTTTCCAGAAGTTGGCCTTCTTGTAGGTGCTCAGCGAGGTGGCCGGCACGTAGACGGTGGCGGTGATGAGGTTGCCGGCATCGTCTACCTCGAAGGTCTCCTTCACTGTCTTGGGCACCAGTGGGGCGTTCACGTAGATGCTCTTCAGATTCGTGCAGCCCCTGAAGATGTCGTTGGTGAGCTCTTTGACGCCGCGGCCTATCTTCACCGTGCGCAGATTATTGCAGCTTTGGAAGGCCATCCGGTATAAGTACAATTCGTTGTTGTCCTCTATGGATATGTTCCAGAGGCTGCTGTAGGAGAAGGCATTGTCGGCGATGGTCTTGATGTGCTTAGGCACGCGGTACTCGTTCAGGTCGTCGCGATAGGCAAAGGCAGAGGTGCCGATGCCGGTGACCGATGTCGGGATGACCGTGTTCTTGCAGGAGGTCCATAGCCAGTTCATATCCGTGTTGATGATGGCGTTGCAGTTGTCGCGTGAGTCGAAGGTGGGGTTGCCCTCTTCCACCACGATGCTCTGCAGTTGATTGCAGCCGAAGAACGGGTTGGTTTCCATCTCCACCACTGTTTTAGGAATGGTGATGGAGGTCAGCGGGTTGTTGGCAAAGGCACCATATTCCAGTGTGGTGATGTTGGCGGGAATGGTGAAAGTGGTGAGACCCACGCCGTCGAAGGCCTGCGTACCGATGGTGGTCACGGTGGTGGGTATCGTCGTGGTGATGCATCCAGCCACGATGGTGTTGTTTGCCGTTTCGATGATGGCGTTGCAGTCCTCGCGCGAGTCGTAGGTGGCGTTGCCGCTCTTGACGCTCAAGTGTGTGCCCTTGAAGCCCTTGAAGGCCCATGTCGAGATGTTGTTGACGGTGGTCGGTATCTCTACCGGCATGTTGCTCTCGCGGAAGGCATACTGCTCGATGGTCGTCAGGCCCTTGTTCAGCGTGAGGCTCTGCAGCGTGGTGTTGTAGAATGCGTCGCGACGGATGACTGTAATGTCGCTGCCGGTGCCGCTACCGCATGTCACGGAGCTTATCTCCCCGTTGCTGTAGCCTGCGAAAGCATTGCTGCCGATGCCAGTGACAAAATACGTGTTACCTTTATTGTCTAGAACAAATCTGGGGATGCTGATGTTGCCCGAATAGGTATGGTTTGGATGGGGTGCCACCTCGGCGCTCCGGTCGATATAGTCCAGTGTGTAGTAGAGACCGTTGTACTCGCATGCAGTGGGGGGGTCTTGGAAATCGACGTAGTCCACGGTGACGGGATAGGCAGGCATCGTAAAGGTCCAGACGTTTTCGTCGTAGATACTGCGAGAGACGATTACGCTATTGGTACCATTATCGTAATAGGAAACAGAAATATAGTTTACATACTTTCCTGCAGGAGGCGTGACGGTCAGACCCACGGTCTCGCCCTCGGCGGCCTCTGTCTTGTTGCTCTGCACATAGCTTGCATAGTAGCTGTCGATAGTGATGGGATATTTCTTCACTGCCACGTTGAAGGGGAAGCAGGCGCGGACGTACTTATATGTCTCTAAACTCTGGGAAAATCCAAGATAGGCCACATTTTGATTGAATTGGACATATCTACCCCAGTCTTCATCGACTTTTTCTGACCAGTATTCACCGCCATACCAGTTGTTTTCGTATTGGAAACTTTCACTAAGGATTGAGCCACCGGCATCACTTAATTTAGCATTTATTTCTGCATAAGTCAATTCATCGTCGTTGTCGTATTCTTTTATGGCACCGCACCCGACGAGCATATCTCGCCAATCGTCGATAGACGGTAATTTCCAGGTGGTTCCGGAAACAGCAGGCGTGTGGGTGGCTGCTTTAGCCGAAGCTGTTATCCAGTTAAAGCTAATATCAATGTTTTCTCTTTCGTCTTCGAGCGCGATGGCGAGGCCTGTCTGTTGTGCCATGTCTACAGAGGCAATCATGCCGGCCGGTGTCTTTCCGTAGTACTCGGCATCATACTTTGTGTCGTAGAGGCTGCCGTCGGTGCACACCACCTGGCCCACATTGGCCTCCGTGACGGACAGGGTCAGCGGCTCCGGCTCGGGCGCCACTTCGCCGGCCACGACGATGGAGAGGCAGGGATGCACTGCGATTTGCATCCCGGAAGAAGACTTCATAACTGAATAGAAAGTAGCAGTGCCATTCGTGAATTTCAGACACCAGGCAAAATTGTCGTCTTCGTCTGGCGTGGCCGACCAGTAATAATAGTTGTATTCATCATATATTGGAAAGTAAGTACCACCAGATTCTACTTTCGTTTTCAGTCCGCTGTAGCTCATGGTGGAAACTCCAGAGGAGGGATTGTCGATCAACGTGCCGGTGGCACCACAGCCGATGAACATCTGCTGCCACTCCTGAATGGTGGGCAGCTCCCACGACAGATACTGATTTGTGATTTTCTGTCCCGCAGGCAGTTTTTCAGCCCAGCTGCTGATTTTGTCTTTGGCTTCGTACCAAGACTTACAATTTGCGTCTGACATGTTTGCAACGGATAGACCCAGAGCTTTGTGGTTGTCCTTATCCACGTATGCAATCATGGCTATGGCCTCCTTTCCGGCTTTGTCTGCAAGGCTCCACGTGTCGTAGATGGTGCCGTCGGGGCAGATAAACTTGCCGATGTCGGCGGAGGTCAGTTTAAGACCCTCAATCGTCTGCGCGGGCTCTTCCACATCGAAAGTGAGGCAGGCACGAACCCACGCATGGCCTCCTGTTGTCATAGCAGAAAATCCATCTGAATATACACACTCAGCCATATGTAAAGTCCCTGAACTCACTTCCGCATAATAATCTGAGGAGGACCAATAGTAGCCATCCAGTTCATTACACTTCGCAGAAGCAAGTTTAGCGTTTATACCCGTAAAATTTTGCGAGCTTCCGCAGCCAGTGAGCATCTGCCGCCACTCATCAATTGTGGGTAGCTTCCATGTGGCACCTGTCACGGCCTTGTCTGCCGACCACTTTTCAACAGCAGTTGGAGCATCAGCCCATTGGAAGTCGTTGTAGTAGGAGGCGTTTTCAATATAATAAGCATTCTCATACGCTATGGCCAGTCCCTTTTTGTTCTGCTCATCCACGTAGGCTATCATAGCCGCGGCGGTTTTACTGGAGGGTACGTCACTCTTGGTCGTGTAGATACTGCCGTCGGTACACAGCACCTTTCCGATGTCGGCGGTGGTCATGGCGATGCCGCTGGCCTTTGCGCCCATGACTGCCATCAGCAGCAGGGCGACAAGATAAAGAAGTCTGGTTTTTCTCATAATTATTTTTGTTTAGTTGTGATTTGATTTTTCTGCTATTTGGCACGGTTTATGATTCAAAACTTTTTTATCTGCAAATTTACTCAAATAGGCCATTATCTTCTTTGCCTATCTTGAACAAATTTTTGGATTTCCTTTACAAACCGTGCGTTCCGTGCTCTTTCTTCGGGCCATGCAGATGCTCCGTGCTCTCTATGGCATCCTCTTCTTGTTTTTCTGTATGTCTCATTTTCCGTCTCGTGCTTTTCTGTTTGTCTCATTAGGGTTCCTTGCTATCTAAAAACCGCACGGCAGACTAGTCCACCGTGCGGTTTTTCCCAAATGTGATATGTAGTTGTGCTGTTCCTCCCCTCACGTCAGGGGTTGGCGCTTTTGGCAAACTGCATGGGCGTGATGCCGAAGAGTCGGCTGAAAGCGCGTGAGAAGTGAGCCTGGTCGGCAAAGCCGCAGTGGTAGGCCACCTCGCCCACGGTGTGCTGCGGATAGGCGGCGAGCATGCGCTTGGCCTCGTCCATGCGGATAGTCAGAATATAGTTGGCCGTTGTCAGGTCGGTGCACTCCTGCATGCGGCGCCGTAACTTCGAAGGCGTCATGCACAGTTCCGATGCCACGTGGCCGATGTCGGCCTTTCCCTGAGGCATGAGTCGCAGGATGGCCTTGTTGACCTCACCGAGAAACTGTTCGTTGGCAGCGTTGGGCAACGAAGCGTTACCTCCAGCAGCCTCAGCCTCTTCTGTCGTGGTCGGTGCATTGCGATACTGTTCAAGCTGCCCGAGCAGGTCGAGTATGAGGCTTTTCTGTCGGCGGTTGTTACGGCGCATATACCAGTAGAATGCTCCCGTCGCCACCAGCAGCAGCGTGATGCCACCCAGCAGCAGTCTGATTTGCCGGCGCTTGGTGCTGTTCTCGTCTTGCAGGTCATCGTTGTGCAGCTGGGCATTGGCCTGGCTCAGCTCTCGGTTCAGGTCGTCGTGATAGATGGAGTCGTGCAGCTGTGTGTATCGCTGAAGGGCCGCCATAGCTTGAGTAGAGTCTATGTGGAGCAGGGCCTTGTAAAGCTCGTTCATGTCGGCACACAGTTCGCGTGCATTGCCCATCTCCTCTTGCAAGGCAGCGCCGCGTCGCAAGAGCGTCACAGCCTCTTCGTAGCGTTTCAGGTCGTTCAGGTTATACGCCTTGTACTCCAGACATAGCGCCAGGAGACTGCGGTCGGGGTTGGGCATGGCCTCGATGATGTCGAGGGCCTGGTCGCACATTTTTATTCCCATCTCGAAGCTGTCGCAGCTGTTGTAGCTGTAGCTCAACTGTATGAGGTGGTTCACTACGCCTGCGTCGAAGCCTATCTCACGGGCCGCCTTTACGGCACGCTTGCCATAGTCGATGGCTTGCGCGGCATCGCCAGCCTGGCCATAGATGTCGCAGGCAATGCCCAGTGTGTTGTGGGTATTGCCGTTGAGTCCCATCTCGTCGTTGGTCTCGATGGCTTTTTGCACGAACCACTTGGCCTCGTCGTACTGCTTTGCCGAGAGGTTGATGATGGCCAGGTAGAGGTAGGCACGCGACAGCTGCAACAGGTTGTCGGCCTGTTTGCTGGCCTCCACGGCCTGGTGCTCAATGCGGGTGGCCTCAGCACTCTGCCCTGTCTTATAGAGGGTATAGCCAAGGTCGCAGAGCACGGTGGCGTAGATATGGGGATGGTGCTTCTTGGCCAGCGGAAGGGCGCGGCGGCTGTAGGCTGTAGACTCTTCGAAATAGCCGTAGTTGTAGAAGAGGCAAGCCGCGCCGAACCATACGGCCAGGTCGAGAGAGTCGGGCGGTAGGGTGGCGGCGTAGTGTGGCTCTTCGTCGTGGTAGGCATCGTTCTGCCGGTATATTTCCATCAACGGCAGGCCTTGCTGGTATTTCTGCTGGGCAGTGGCCTTTTGGTAAATGCTGAGCAGCGAGTCGGCTGTGGCTATTACGTCGGCTGTGGCCACGGCGGGCAGCACCGTGCCAGCCACGGCAAGCAGGATGGCGCGAAGGTGAAGCCGCCATGTCTTTGAGGCAGGCTTCAGAAGTCTCTGTGTCGGTAGTGTCATGATCTTGCGATAGAATTTAGGTGGGTTCTATCATTCGCTTTGTCAGACGGGGGAATTAATAGAACCCAACTTTAGTGTTACAGTTTCAGTTGGCAGGGCGACATGGGCAGTGTACTCTTACCGTAGACGTTGGCGCGTGCGGGGTTGTTCTTCCAGGCATAGCGTACCCACTGCGCATTTTCTACCGGCGCCTGCAGCGTGATGGTGGTGCCGTTGCCCGTGGCCTGGGCGTTATGGTAGCGACCGTCGGGTCCTGCCACCTCAAATTCGTAGAGCACACCCTCGTTGAGCAGCGGTTGGTCGAGCGTGAGCAGCACCTCGGTGCCCCGTTTTTCGGTCTTCACCACCTGTGGCGAGAGCAGCGTCTTGGGGTGCCAGATCAGATGGTCGAAACAGCGGGCTATGCGCTGCGCCACCTCGCGCTTGAGCAGGGGGTGTATGTCGACGGCCTCGCCCAGGTCGATGTTCACCGCCAGTGCCGTGTTGGGAGTCAGGAGCGTGGCTTGCCGCTGTGCCTCGCGCACGGTGCACCACCCCGTGTGCTGCGGTTGGTCGGCAGGCTCCATATAGTTGGCCAGCTGGGCCACCACGAAGGGCAGCTGTGGCTGCCGGAACAGTTGTCGCCAGCTGCCGATGAGCTGTGTGAGCCATGTCTGGTAGTGGCGGGCGTCGCCGCCGGTGTTGCTCTCCCCCTGATACCACACCACGCCTGCGAGGGAGTAGGGTGCCAGCGGATGGAGCATGGCATTATATAATACGGTGGGCAGGTTCTGTCCGCCAGCATCGATGCCAGGGCTTCCGGGCAGCTGTGCGCCGGTGTGTATGCGCCACTGGGTGCTGAGGGCCACCTCGGTGCCATCGTCGAAGATGAGCTTATAGGGCTTCTCGGGAATGAAGTGGGGAGCGCCACCCTTGGTGATGAAGCGCACGGTGAGGGCGTTGCGCCCAGCACGGAGCAGTCCGGCTGGTATCTGGTAGCGGCGCGGGGGGTACTGATAGCCCGTCTGCCCCACCTTCTTGCCGTTCACGTAGGTCTCGTCGGCATCGTAGAGCGTGCCCACGAGCAGGCGGCAGGGCTGACCGGCATGGGCGGCGTCGACCTCTACCAGCTGGCGTGCCCAGAGCGAGCCGTTGAGCCTTCCGTGGAAGAGGTCTACGCTCTGCGGACGGCCGTTGGGCTGGGTGGCAAACACCTGCTTCAGTTCCCACTGGCTGTCGTCGTAGTCGGCAGCGGCCCAGCCCTCAGCCAGTCCGGGATCGCCTTCGGTAAGCATCTGTTGCCAGCGGCGCTGAGCCAGCTGGTTGGTCTGCTGCATGGCCTGCACCATCTTGTCGTCTTGATAGAACTGGGTGCGCTGCCACAGGTCGGGGAAATAGCGCTTCAGGGTGTCGGCAGGCAGCCATGCCTGTATGGGCGTGCCGCCAAGCGAGTTGACGATGATGCCCTGGGGCACGCCCGTCTTCTCGTACATCTCCCGGCCCAGGAAGTAGCCCACGGCCGAGAACAGCCAGGCGTTCTCTTTCGTCACGGGTTTCCAGTTGATGGGCGTAGGCTTCACGTCGTGCTTCGGCCCGTGGGTGTCGTAGTCGGTCTGCACGCGGAACATGCGTATCTGCGGGTTCTGGTAGTCATCAATCACTTTCCCGTATTGCGGGTAGACGCGCTCTATGGTCACGTCGATGTTCGACTGTCCCGAGCAGAGCCACACGTCGCCGATGAGCACGTCCGAGATGGTGAGCGTAGAGCCACTCTCTACATTCAGCGTGTACGGTCCACCTGCCTTTTGTTCGGGCAGCACCACCTGCCAGTGGCCCTGGGCATCGGCGGTGGTCTCGAAGACCTTTTTCTTAAACGTCACGGCTACATGCTCGCCTGCGTCGGCAGTACCCCATACCGGTATGGGCTTACCGCGCTGCAGCACCATGCCGTCTTGAAACATTTGCGGCAGCTGCACCTTGGCGGCCGCCACCATTGCGCTCAAAAGCGCAACAATCATTGTTGAAGTCTTTTTCATAATTATGTGCAAAAATAGTATGTTTTTGTGAGAAATACAACTATTTCATGTTTCATTGTTGTCTTTTGCAACATTTTGTGAAGTATCTGCAACGTCCGGCCGTCGGCCTATTCAAATAAAAATATTACTTTTGCAACATATTTAATCGTCAAAATTGAAATATAACTATGGCAGACCAAACACAGCAAAAAGGCTTCTACAAGCTTTCATGGGTGCAACGCATCGGTTTCGGTGCCGGCGACCTTGCGCAGAATCTGATATATCAGACCATCTGCATGTATCTACTTTTCTTCTATACCGACGTCTACGTGCTTGGCGGCGATGCCGCCCGCTCGGCAGGCCTGGCGGGCACGATGTTCCTTGTCGTCCGTCTGGTCGACGTGCTGTGGGACCCCCTTGTGGGCACCTTCGTCGACAAGCACAACCCGCGCTGGGGCAAGTACCGCAGCTACCTGGTGATGGGCGGCATACCACTCACCATTCTTGCCATACTGTGCTTCTGGGACGGCTTTGCCCCCTCGCTCGTCTATGCCTACATCACCTACGTGGGCATGTCGATGCTCTACACGCTCATCAATGTGCCCTACGGCGCGCTGAACTCCTCGCTCACCCGCGATACTGATGAGATTACCATCCTCACTTCCGTGCGCATGTTCATGGCCAATGTGGGTGGCCTCTGCGTGTCGGCGGGCGTGCCCATCATCGTGGCCATCTTCGCCTCGGCCGAGCATCTGCCACTGGAGATGGCCCTGTTCATGGGTCTTGGCTCGCTGCCTTCCTTTATCTTCATGCCTCTGGTGCCGGCCATCAAGAAGAAGGTGGGCAAGAAGAACATGTTCTACATCTTCCTCACCATCGCCATCGTAGGCATGGCCCTGCTCTACGTCATCAGCAAGATGGGCACGGTGAAAGAGAACATCACCCTGGTCTATATCGCCCAGTTTGTCAAGTCTACGGGCGTGATTGTAGCCACGGGCTATATGTGGGCACTCATTCCCGAGGTCATCTCCTATGCTGAATATACCACCGGCCGCCGCATCGCTGGCATCGTGAACGCCCTGACGGGCATCTTCTTCAAGGCGGGCATGGCCCTGGGCGGCGTGATTCCCGGCCTGGTGCTGGCCTGGACGCACTATGTGGCCACCGAGGAGGCCTCGACGCTGCCGAAGGACTCGCAGGCGTGGTTCCTCACGATGCTCATCTTCTCGCTCACCGGTCTGGCACTGCTCATCTTCTGCTTCTCGCAGACCAAGGAGCGCGTGGTGATGGACGAGAGCGAGACGAAGAACGTGAAGGTCTCCGACCTCTGGACCGAGTTCATGCGCAACCGTCCCCTGCGCGTCATCGCCCTCTTCTTCATCACCGCCTTTGCCATGATGAGCGTGGGAAATGCCGCTGGTGCCTACTTCATGAACGACCTGGAGCTGCAGACGCCCGAGGCACAGGAGGGCATACGCTGGCTGGTATGCGTCATTCCCGCCATGCTGCTCGTGCTGGCCATGTTCATCATCTCGAAATATGAGCTGAGCGACGAGGTCATCGACAAGATCAACAAGGAGATAGAAGCACGCAATCAAACCAGCCTCAAGGCACCTAAAAGACCTGAAAGAAATTAGACATTGGAACACGAAGACACGAAGACAGGAAGTATCCTCAGCACTACTTTTATCTTCGTGTCTTTGTGTATCGAAGGAGGTCTGATACAATTTGATAATTATCTGCAACATTTCCAAAACACACTGTTTTATAAAAATGCTATCTTTGCATCGCTTTTGTGAAAAATGCAGATTGTAATTAAAAACTTTAGATAAAAAATATGAAACCACGTTATCTATTTCCCAGTGACTATATGGCCGACCCATCGGCCAATGTGTTTGGCGACCGCCTCTACATCTACCCCTCTCACGACCGCGAAGGCGGCGTGGCCTTCGACGACGACGGCGGTCACTTCCAGATGAAAGACTACCACGTGCTCTCGCTCACCGACGTGGAGAACGGCGAGGTGACCGACCATGGCGTGATTCTCGACGAAGACCAGGTGGCCTGGGTGGAGAAGCAGATGTGGGATAACGATGTGGTGGAGAAAAACGGGAAATACTATCTCGTGTTTTCTGCCAAGGACCACAATGGCGAGTTCCACCTCGGCGTGGCCATCGCCGACCGTCCCGAAGGCCCCTTCAAGCCGCAGGAGCAGCCCATACGTGGGGCTTATAGCATAGACCCCTGCGTGTTCAAGGACGACGACGGCGAGATATACTGCTACTATGGCGGTCTCTGGGGCGGACAGCTGCAGTGGCATGTTCCCCTGAAGGCTCCTTTCGCCCCCGTGATGCAGCCCGACACCGAGTCGGCCCCTGCCGGGCATGTAGACATAGGTCATGCTTCCGACAAGAAGACGGAGCTATGGGCACCTGCCGATGCCCCCGCATTGTCGAGCTTCGTGGCCCGCATGAGCGACGATGTGCTGCAGTTCACTGAGGCACCGCGCCCCGTGGTCATCGTCGATGGGCAGGGACAGCCCCTGAAGGCCAGCGACCCGCACCGCTTCTTCGAGGCATCGTGGATGCACAAGTATCGTGGCAAGTACTATTTCTCCTACAGCACGGGCGACAGCCACCTGCTCTGCTATGCCATCGGCGACAGCCCCTACGGACCCTTCACCTATCAGGGCGTGATTCTCGACCCCGTAGTGGGATGGACTACCCATCACAGCATCGTGGAGTATAAAGGTCAGTGGTATCTGTTCTACCACGACTGCGTGCCCTCCAACGACGTCACCCACCTGCGCTCGCTCAAGGTGCAGCAGCTGTTTTACAACGAAGACGGAACCATCCAGAAGGTTGTGAATGAATAACCAAGTGATTATAGAAAGCTACTACCGTGCTCACAGAGGCGAGATGCTCGCCTTTGTGAGTGCCCGTCTGCACTATAGCGACGAGGCCGAAGACCTCGTGCAGGAGGCTTTCTTGCGGCTGCTCTCCGGTCAGCGCCCTATCAGCGAGGTCACACTGCCTGCCCTGGTCTATACGTTGCTGCGCAACCTTATTGCCGACTGGTACCGCCGCCATAGCGTGCGTCTCGATGCCGAGCACGAGCTGCGGGGCATGCAGGGCACCGGCGAGTCGGCCGAGGTGCTGCTTTCTATGCGAGAGGCCGACGAGCTGCTTGAACGCGGACTGGCACACGTGCCCGAGGAGTGCCGTGAGTTCTATCGGCTGCACGTGTATGCCGACATGCCCGTGCGCGACATCTGCCAGCAGACGGGACAGCCTTACAAAACGGTGGAATATCGTCTGGGCCTGGCCCGCAAACAAGTAAGAAAATACCTGAAACACGTAGTATGAAGAAGACATTTCTCTTTACTCTTTCATTGCTCGCCCTTCTGTCGGTTGGCGAGGTGCGGGCCGAAGACGGCAGCCGTCTCTGGCTGCGGCACGACCCGTCGGCAGCCTTCAAGCTGCTCACAGAGAAAATAGATTCCACCATGCCGCTCGACGATGGCTATCGCATCAGTGGCAATGTGGTTACGGCCCGCACAGCGCAGGGCCTTCTTTATGGTCGCTATGCCTGGCTGCGCGGCGAGCAGGGCGAGAGCCACCCCTACTTCCGTCTGCGCATACTCAACCACTGGGACAACCTCGACGGAACCATAGAGCGCGGCTATGCTGGCGGCAGCATCTTCTGGGCACTCGACGCTCGACGCTCGACGCTCCGCTCGGCCGAAGGACGCTTGCAAGGCAAGAACCCTCAACCCTCAACGCTCGACGCTCATCGCATAACGGCCTACGCCGAGGCCTGCGCCTCCATTGGCATCAACGGCACGGTGCTCAACAATGTGAACGCCTCGCCCCAGATGCTCACGCGCGTATATATAAATAAGGTGAAAGAGTATGCCGACCTGCTCCGCCCTTGGGGCATTCGCGTCTACCTGTCGGTGAACTTCGGTTCGCCCAAGGCGCTGAAAGCTACCAAGACCGCCGACCCCCTCGACCCCTCCGTGCGCCGCTGGTGGAAGCAGAAGGCACAGGAGATATACAAGCTGATACCCGACTTTGGCGGTTTTCTGGTGAAGGCCAACAGCGAGGGGCAGCCTGGTCCCTTCGACTATGGTCGCACCCATGCCGATGGTGCCAACATGCTGGCCGAGGCCCTGAAGCCCTTTGGCGGCATCGTGATGTGGCGCTCGTTTGTCTACGGGGCCAAGCACAAGGGCGAAGACCGTGTGATGCAGGCCGTGAGCGAGTTTGCCGACCTCGACGGGCAGTTTGCCGACAACGTGATCCTGCAGTCGAAGAATGGCCCGCTCGACTTCCAGCCGCGCGAGCCTTACGCCCCCATCTTCGACCAGATGAAGCAGACCAAGCAGATGGCCGAGCTGCAGATTACCCAGGAATACCTCGGACAGGGCGACCACCTGGTGTTCCTCGCCCCGATGTGGAAGGAGTTCTTCTCGTTTGTGGCACCGTCGCGGCTGGTGGGCATCGCTGGTGTGGCCAACGTGGGCAACGACCCCAACTGGTGTGGCCACCATTTTGCTCAGGCCAACTGGTATGCCTTCGGACGGCTGGCCTGGAACCCCGCCCTCTCGTCCAGGCAGATTGCCGAGGAGTGGCTCTGCCAGACGTTTAGCGGGGCTGGGGGTGAGGCTCTCCTCAGCATGATGCTGCGCTCGCGCGAGGCCTGCGTGGACTATATGATGCCGTTGGGACTGCACCACATCTTCAAGTTCGACCACCACATGGGGCCCGAACCCGATGGTTTCAAGGCCGACTATCCTATAGAGTGGTGTCCCGTCTACTATCATAAGGCCGACAGGCAGGGCATCGGCTTCGACCGTTCCACGCGCGGCACGGGTGCCACTCGCCAGTATCGCGAGCCATTCCGCACGCTCTACGACTCGCCACAGACCTGTCCCGAGCAGTATCTGCTGTGGTTCCACCATCTGCCCTGGACCTATCGCATGCTCAGTGGCCGCACCCTTTGGGAGGAACTGCAATACCGTTACCAGCGAGGGGTGGGCGAGGTAGAAGACTTCTTGCGCATCTGGCAGCAGGCACGGCCCTTCGTCGACGAACAGCGCTGGCAGGAGGTAGATGGCAAGCTGCAGAAGCAGCTGGCCGATGCTCGCGAGTGGCAAAAGGTGTGCACTACCTACTTCGCCAGTTTCCTGCAGTAGGGTGCTCTGCAATTCAGCCTCACCCCAAGCCCCAAGAGCCTCACCCCCAGCCCCTCTCCAAGGGGAGAGGGGAGTGATTAGCTCTGCTGCTTGTTTATGCGCTTGAAGGTATATACTCCCCTCTCCCCTTGGAGAGGGGCTGGGGGTGAGGCTCCTTGGAGAGGGGCTGGGGGTGAGGCTCCTAATGAGCATAGTCTTCAATACATCTGCTCCCTATCTGCTCCATGCTTAACTGCTTGATTATCAGCGAGTGTTGCAGAGGTGCAGATTTTTGCGGCAAAAAAAATTCAACCGTACAGGTCGAATTTTTTTTAAAGAAATGAGCAACAATGGGAAATAATCTCGTTCGGCCATTCGAAATAATTATTCTTATTATTCCTAATTCTTGGAACAGATTTGTTCTCATTGTTGCTGATTTCTTTCAAACAACTTTCTGATGACTTTTTGGAAACGAATTGCCGTAATTGAACATAATTGTCCTTAAGAAGCACAGAGCTCGCAGATCTTCACCACCACCTGCATGGCCTTCTCCATCGACTGTATGGACACGAACTCGTATGGCCCGTGGAAGTTGATGCCGCCGGCGAAGATGTTCGGGCAGGGCAGTCCGCGGAACGACAGCTGTGCACCATCGGTGCCGCCGCGAATGGGTTTCACCTTTGGTGTCACGCCCACTTCCTGCATGGCCTTCAGCACCAGGTCGATGACGTGCATCTGCGGGTCGATCTTCTCTTTCATGTTATAGTACTGTTCGTTGACCTCGGCCACCACCGTTCCCTCGCCATATTTGTCGTTCATCTGTGCGGCACACTGCTGCACGTAGCGCTTGCGCTTCTCGAAGTTCTGGCGGTCGTGGTCGCGAATGATGTAGCTCAGCTTGCCCAGCTCGGTGTTCGTCTGCATGCCCACGAGGTGGTAGAATCCCTCATAGCCTTCGGTCTGCTCGGGGGTCTCGTCGGCAGGCAGCATCTGTACAAACTCGGCAGCCAGGCGGTTGGCGTTCACCATCTTGCCCTTGGCATAGCCCGGATGCACGCTGATGCCGTGGATGGTGATCTTCGCCGATGCGGCATTGAAGTTCTCGTATTCCAGTTCGCCCACATCGCCGCCGTCCATGGTGTAGGCCCAATCGCAGCCGAACTTCTCCACGTCGAAGTGGTGGGCACCCATGCCTATCTCCTCGTCGGGGTTGAAAGCCACCCGAATCTTGCCGTGCTTTATCTCGGGGTGGTCGCGCAGGTAGCACATGGCCTCTACAATCTCGGCAATGCCGGCCTTGTCGTCGGCACCCAGCAGGGTGTGGCCGTCGGTCACGATGAGGTCTTCGCCCACGTGTTGCAACAACTCGGGAAACTTCTTCGGCGACGAGACGATGCCCTCGCTGAGCACGATCTCCTTGCCGTCGTAGTTTTTCACGATGCGGGGTTTGATGCCGGCTCCTGAGCAGTCGGGGCTGGTGTCGTAGTGGCTGATGAAACCAATGGTGGGCACGTCGCTATCGGTGTTGGCAGGCAGCGTGGCGTAGATGTATCCCTTCTCGTCCATCTCTACCTCTTGCAGCCCCTCGCGCTCCAGCTCCTCTTTCAGGTAGCGGGCAAAGACGAGCTGTTTCGGCGTACTGGGCACGCTCTGGCTCTCTTCGGAGCTCTGCGTGTCGAACTGCGTGTAATTTAGAAATCGATCTGTTATCATATACCGTTTGCTTTAGTCGTTGCAAAGATAAAAAATTATGCTGATATACGGAAGCATTTTGGGAAGATTAACGCGGACGAGGACACGGCAAAAATAAGATTCTGCTATGCATAGTCCAAAATCAGTTTGGCGTCAATGGCCAGCTTAGAATGAAGCAACTTTGCCAGTTTCATCGTGATGGGGCGATGCCCACTCATAATCTGGCTAAACTGAGACTCATTGATTCCTAATAGTTTGGCACCGTCTTTCTGACGCATGCCATGAGTATAGAAATAGGCCTCGATGGTAGCGATGAGTGGTGACTTCTTGCGAAGAGGAAGGATATCCAGAAACTCATCCTCATAATTTGCCATCTGTTTGCTCAACAGTGCTATCTCGCGAGTGTATTCATTATCCATGTCTGGCTCCAGCATTCCTTTGGCCGTAGCTTCTGCTATTAATGACTCGACCCGAGACTTTATTTCGTTATACTGCTTGCGACTTGTTAACTTTTTCATTTGTGCTGTCCTCCACTTTTTTATATTGTTGAACTATCTATCTTGTCGTATTCGGCATGCGTACCTACGAAACGAATGTACGCCACACCGCCTATGAAAATGACTACAGCCACAAGGCGATAGTTGTTACCTCCTATGTTGAAGACATACCGGCCATTCTTAACATAATCTGCCGATGGAAACGTCTTCTTTAAGTCTGCGTGGCTGCTCCACACAGCTGCTTTTACCAACTCTACCCATCTGTTCAGCGGATTTGCAGCATTTGTGTGCTGTTGTATAAATTTGTCTAACAATTCCTTGTTGGCTATAATCATAAATCGATACAATTTGTGGCAAAGATACATGATTCTTTTCAATTCTGCAAACAAATTTGCAAAAAAGTAAATTTCGGAATGCATTCTGCGAAGTTAAAAAAACAAAAACTATATACGGAAGTTGCAGGCATTTAAACTTTTATGGCTATTTTTGCATCAAACATGTTAAGAACAAATCAACAACTAACCAACTAATTTTTTTATGCTTATGAAGAAACTGTTTACTTTATTGCTCCTGACACTGGGCATGGCCATTGGCAGCGCTCAGGCACAGGACAAGAAGACGTGGGACTTCCAGAACGGTGGCCTCTCGCCCGAGACCATTGCCAACCTGGATGCCGACGAGGCCAACTGGACCAAGGAAGGCACCGATGCCGACGGCAACACCACCGGATGGAAGGAAGCCACGAAACACACTGGTGCCTTCAAGGCCAACGACGTGGTGATTCCCGAGCTGGCCGGCATCGAACTGGTGAACTCGGGACTGTCGAAGAACAACAACGTGATTATCCGCAAAGACCGCGTGCGCCTGAACCGCAAAGACATGAAGTTCAAACTGCCGCAGCTGAAGAACGGACAGACCGTGACCATCGTCTGCCAGAGTGCCAACAGCTCGGCCACCGACCGTGGCGTGAAGGCCAGCTACGACTACATGAAGCGCATAGAAGGACCTGAAGACAACTTGATACTGGGTTCGGAGGGTCTGGTGACCAACGTATGGCAGATTGAGGCCGACGGCGAAGAGCCGGTCGACGTGGAGTTCACTATGATTACTGGCGGCATCGACTTCCGCCTGATCATGATCGACAACGGTGACGAGGCCAAGGCCGCCAAGCTGGCCTACCTCTACAATGGTCAAGACGACCAGGTGCTGGGCTACCTGCAGGCCAACGAGCTCTATCAGGTGACGCCTATCGACGTGACCACCACCACCGTGACCGCTGAAGAGCTGCAGGGCTACGAGGTGACCATCGTGGGCAGCAGCGTGCCTGCCGACAACGCCGCCGTGCAGGTGGTGAAGGAGGCTATGCCCTGGACGCCCGTGCTCAACCTCAACGCCACGCTCTATCCCGCCTGGACCTACGGCGAGACAGTCGAGGTGGCCCCGGTGGCCATCGTAAAGAACAGCGGCAACGCCTTCTTCAAGGACGTGGAGCTAACCGAGATGAACGACATCAAGGGCCTCTTCATCAGCGAGGAGAATCCCATGCTCGCCGTTAAGCTGGGCGAATATTTCGACGGCGACGCCCTGTTGGCCCTGGCCATGGACAATGAGACGGGCGAGGGCATTGCCGACATCGCCGCCATTCACACCCACAACATCGGCCACAACGGCTATGCCTTCCTGCCTTACAACGCCAAGGAGATAACCCCGGAGGCGCTCGCCGTGCTGCAAAATGCCATTACCACCCTGCAGAACTCGAAGCGCGACATCACTGCTGCCAATGCACCCAGCATCGCCCGTGAATATAAGCACCGGCAGACGCTCGTGACCATCACCCCGCCATCGCTGCCCAAGGCACAGGTCTACTACACCATCGACGGCTCGGAACCCACCACCGCCAGCACGCCCTACGAGGGCACCTTCGCCCTGACGCAGCCCTGCACGCTGAAGGCGGCCGCCATTGCCGAGGGCTACACCCTGAGCGCAAGCGCCAGCCTCGACGTGCTCATCAAGGACCAGCCGCAGACACCCGTCATCAGCTATGAGATGGGCGACGGGCAGACCACTATCACCATGGGCTGCGAGACCCCCGACGTGAAGATATGGTACAACTTCGACAATGCCGTCGACACCACCAAGTCATCGGTCTACGACATGGCCCAGCCCGTGGTCATACAGATGCCGCAGAATGTGACCGTCTTTGCCACCACCATCGACGAAGACCCCACCGAGGTGGTGTTCTCTGAAACGGCCACCCAGCGCGTGCTTGTGAAGAACCCGCGCGTGGTCATCGACGTGGCCGCCCACTTCTCGGCTCCGGCGTGGGACGGCATAAGCAATGGCTCGGGACTCTTCTCCGGAGGCAAGGACGCCACCTCGATGTACGACACCACGCAGGAACCCATCGGCGAACAGGCCGACCCCGAGACGGGTGATGTGGTCTACACCTACCCGGAAGTGGAATGGCAGACCAAGGACGAGCCGGGCGACAACCCGCAGTGGACCGTGATGAGCAAGGGCCAGGCTGTGCTCTGGCAGAACAACAGCGCATCGACCGACAAGATCGGCACCAACGAGGGCGGCTACTATCCCACCGTGGCTACCGACATCGACGAGCTGTTCCCCGTGACGAAGAACGACATACAGTTCTCGAAGATTTTTGCCGGCGAGGCCCCCAACGCCGCCATACAGTCGAAGGCCACCTTTAAGGCTCCGCTCGACATCGTGGTGCTGGCCAACATGCAGGGCGGCCCCGTTGTGGCCCAGGTGTCGGCCGATGGCGAGAACTGGACCACCGTGGGCGACGAGATCGCCAAGACCGGCTTTAGCCGCATGTGGGCCAAGTACGTGCGGCAGTATGAGGGCACCGACGAGGTCTACGTCCGTCTGGCACAGCTCAGCGGCGATGCCTCGGCCAAAATCTTCGACGTCTATGTGGCCAACCAGGGCGAACAGTCGCAGGCCTTGCTGCAGCAACTCAACGAGGAACTCAGCGGCATCAGCACCGTGGAACAGAACGACCGCCGCAAGGCCGTGAGCGGCATCTACAACCTGCGCGGCATGCGCCTGCAGCAGATGCAGCGCGGACTGAACATCATAGTAGCGGCCGACGGAAAGGCCAGAAAGGTCATGGTGAAATGAGAGGGCTGAAAATGGCTACGTAAACGTTTACAATCTATTTGAATTGAAAAAGTCGGACTTTCTTTTGCAAGTTCGACTTTTTTGTGTAATTTTGCAACCATCACAGTTATTATTATTTACTAAAACAATACTCTTATGAAGAAAATCTTTACTTTAGCTGCGTTGCTCGTGCTGGCACTCGCTGTCGACGCACAGGGCTATCGCAAGTGGGACTTCACATCGTGGAGCGCCCAGACCGTGGCCAACCTGGCCGCCGAGGCCGAAAAGGGCGTGACGGGCGGTTCGTGGTCGGACACAGAGAAAGCCAGTGGCGACAACCCACAGGTGGGCAACTGCTACTGGTCGTATGGCGACAACGTCATCGACGGCGAGCTGGCCGCCAATGGCAGCGTGATTGCCGAGACCGCCGGCCTGATCTTCAACACCGGCTACACCACTCGTCGGTCGCTGGCCATTGCCGTGAACTATCCTTCGACCTCGAAGGGCGTCTATGGCGGTCCGCAGTATCTCTGGCTGGGTGGCGGCAAAGCCAAGAACGCCAGTGCACGCATCGTGTGCTTCACCATACCCAAGGTGCGCATAGGGCAGCGAATCAGCATCACCGCCGAATCGCACAATTCCAGCGAGGCCCGTGGCGTGGCACTCTATGTGGGCGATGCTACCAACGATGCCAACCAGATTGGCGAGCAATTCAACCCTACAACCCTCGACACCTATACATGGGAAGAGGGATGGGAGCTGCCCGCTGGCTACGAAGCCGAGGGCGAGACCGTCGACATCCTGGTTTACAACACCAATGGCTGCCACATCTACAGCATCGAGGTGGGCACTGCCGACCAGAAGTCGAAGGTAGCCTATCTCTATGGCGGTTCGGCCGATGCCGATCTGGCCTATCAGGCAGTGAAGGACTACGACAAGTTTACCGTTGAGGCCATCGAGGCCAATGCTGCCTTCACCGTCGACCAGCTCTCGCAGTACGATGCCATCGCCATCAGCTCTACCGTCGACAATGCCGATGCCATCGCCTCGCTCAAGACCATTCAGCCCTTCGTGCCCACGCTGAACCTGAACCCCGCCCTCTATGCCGCATGGGGCTATGGAAGCGTGAGCGAGGTAGAACAGCAGTTTGCCCTCGTGAGCAACCCCAACCACGCACTCTTCAAGGGCCTGGAGCTGTTTGAGGACAGCGAGACCGAAGGCGGCATGGTGGCTCCACTCATAGAGCAGGGAACCCTGCAGTCGCCGGCACTGGCCGGACTCTTCGAAAACGATGCCGTGCTCGCCACCATCTATGGCACCGACAACGTGGCCATTCACGGACACAACCTCGACCACAACGGCTATCTCTACCTGCCCTTCGACCAGACGGCCATGGCTAATGGTGCCAACATCGAACTGCTCACCAACGCCCTGCAGGTGGTGGCCAACTCGAAGGCTAAGATCACACAGGCTCCAGCGCCCGCCATCACCCTCGAGTATAAGGACATGAACACCAACGTGATACTGAAGAGCACCGTGCCCGGCGCACAGATCTTCTATACCACCGACGGCTCTACCCCCACCGAGCAGAGCACCCGCTATGCCGAGCCATTCAATATTGCCACTGAGGGTGTCACCGTGAAGGCCGTGGCTCTGGGCGACGGCTATCTGCTCAGCGACGTGGCCGAGAAACTCGTCGACCTGCGCCATCAGGCTGCAGCTCCCACCATCGAGGTGGCTGCCGAAGAGGGCAAGACCACCGTTACGCTGACATCGGCCGTAGAGGGAGCCACCATCTACTACAACTACGATGGCAACAACAAGACCAACAGCTCCTCGGTCTACACCGCTCCTATCGTGCTCACACACCCGCGCACCATCTATGCCTTCGTCGTGGCCGACGGACTGGTGGACTCGGAGCTGGCTTCGCAGAACATCGGAGTGCAGGGCGAGAAAGTGCGCATCGACGTGCTTGCCCACATGGATGCCAACTCGGCAGAATATAACGGAGGCAGCACCTCGACAGCATACTACTTCTCTTGGGGCAAAAACAAGAGCGGCGACAATGGCTACAAGTACTTCAACCCGGAATCGCGCACTGAGGAGACCGTCATGGACGAGGAGCTGGGCGAGGAGGTCACAAAGGTGACCTATACCGAGATGAATCCCGAGGAAGAGAAAGACTTCGAGAACGGCTGGATGATTCGTTCACGCGGTCAAATCGTTGACTGGGAGAACCTGAACACGGGTACCAACTTCGGCGACACGGGCGGGTATAACTTCGCCACCGTCGACGACCAGAACCCCGACTTCCCTGCTACAAAGGGTGCCATCGTGCTGGCCGACAAGAACACCGAGCCCAGCGACGGACAGAAGTTCCCCTACAGCGCCTATATCGTCACCACACAGAAGTATGCCGGCCCGTTCGACGTGGTCATCAATGTGGGCAGCATCACCAAACCCGATGCCGATGCTCAGCACGCCATAGTCATTCAGACTTCTACCGACGGAAATGTATGGGAAAGCAACTGGCTGGTGCTGGGAGATACCATCAAGATAGAAAAGAGTGCCCGCCAGACCCACAACTTCACTCGTAGCTACGAGGGTACCGAGGAAGTGTACGTGCGTGCTTATCTTGCCGACTTCAACTCGAAGGTAGGCTTCTACGACATCTACATAGCCAATGCTGGCGAGAAGTCGCAGGAGCGCACGGGCATCGAGCAGGTGGAGAAGACGGTGAAGACTGCCACCACCGGCATCTATGGACTGAACGGCGTGCGTTACGCTACCGTGCGGCGTGGCTTCAACATCGTGCGCTACAGCGATGGCACCACCCGTAAGGTTCTGGTGAAGTAAGTTTCGGCAAACGATCATATAGCCACTGATCATGAAAAATTGGGCTGGTGCCACAGAGGTATCAGCCCAATTTCTGTTTAAAACTGTAAAAAAATGGCTTTCTGGCAAAAAAACTTTCGAAAAAGTTTGGCCATCTCGTAAAAACATACTACCTTTGCACCCGCAAAAGCAAAACAAGCCCTTGCAAAGGATCGGGATTTAGCGCAGTTGGTAGCGCACACGTCTGGGGGGCGCGAGGTCGCTGGTTCGAGTCCAGTAATCCCGACCAAAAGAAATCGCTAAGATGCTTAAAGTTAAGCACTCAGCGATTTTTTTTCTTTATGCCTTTTCCCTTGAAATTCCGGATTACTCCCTTTGTGAGGTTGCAACAACACACTCGAATTCTTTGTACCACTCAGCAAATTTGCGCAGTCCTTCGCGTAGGGTGATTTTCGGGGTGAAGCCGTAGTCGCGTTCCAAGGCCGTCGCATCGGCGTATGTGGTGGGCACGTCGCCGGGCTGCATGGGTACCAGTTCCTTGTGGGCCTCGAAGTCGAAGTCGTGTGGCAGCACGCCGGCACGTACCAGTTCCTCTTGCAGGATCTGTACGAAGTCCAGTAGGTTTTCGGGCTGGCCACCGCCAATGTTGTAGACGGCATAGGGTGGGATAGGGAGGCCGTCGTCACCCTTCTTTCGCTCCGGAGCCCCCTGCATCACCCGCACGATACCTTCAACGATGTCGTCTACGAAGGTGAAGTCGCGGCGACAGTTGCCGTAGTTAAAGATCTTGATGGTCTCACCCTTCAACAGCTTGTTGGTGAAGCCGAAGTAGGCCATGTCGGGGCGACCGGCAGGACCATAGACGGTGAAGAAGCGAAGGCCCGTCGTGGGTATGTCGTACAGCTTTGAATAGCAGTGGGCAAACAGTTCGTTGCTCTTCTTCGTGGCGGCATACAGCGACACGGGATTGTCTACACGGTCGTCGGTAGAGAAAGGTACTTTCTTGTTGCCGCCATATACACTCGATGATGAAGCGTATACCAGATGCTCCACAGGCTGATGCCTGCAAGCCTCCAAGATATTGTAGAAGCCTATCATGTTCGACTGGATATACGCATCAGGATTGGTGATGCTGTAACGGACACCCGCCTGGGCCGCAAGGTTCACGACCACCTGCGGCTTGTATTCCTCAAAGATGCCGTCGATGGTCTGTTTATCGGCAATGTCCCCTTTGACGAATATCCACTTGACCTTAGCATCAGACCTTTGGCCTTCTTCCAATTTCCTTAAACGGTATTCCTTCAGGGCCACGTCGTAGTAGTCGTTCATGTTATCGATACCAACGATGGTGGCGCCCGTCACGTCCTTGAACAGACGCTTCACCAAGTTTGAGCCGATGAACCCAGCGGCTCCCGTCACCAAGATGACTTTGTTGTCTAAATTAATCTTTTCCATATTTCTCTACTGCTTCATGATACGTGTCTAAACTACCTATGTCGAACCGTCCGGCACTCATGGGCCAGGCGTGCATTGTGGTATGCTTCACCATGTAGTGGGCAAGGTTGCCCGGCGCATCCTTGCCACAGCCGTTCTCTACGGAGTGGCGCACCAGGTCGAGGTCTGCTTTCCTATATATATAGAAAGGTGGCACTGCCCAATGGCTCTTGGGCACCTGCGGCTTCTCCTCCATGCCTAACACCTTGTTCTGTTTGTCTAATTCCACCACTCCTGTGCGCTGCAGCTTCTCGATGGAGGGCTGCTCGTGGCACATGATGCAACTTGTCTGCTTCTCCTTGGCGAAGTCTACGAACTCCTGGAACGAGAAGAACAGCAGGTTGTCGGCAGCCACGACCAGCAAGTCGTCGTCGATGTCAAGCTTGTTCATCGCATACAGCAAGTCGCATACAGCGCCAAGACGACTTTCGTTCGTCTCAGTACCATCATCGACGATGGTTATGGGTTTGCAATAATGCAAACCTTTCTTCCAATCTTCGAAGATACCTGCAAACTTATGGTTTGTGATAATGATATGCTCGTCTATCTCTGGAATCTTGTCGATATCATCCAGCATTCTTCCCAAGATAGTATTCTCGCCTATCTTTAATAACGGCTTGGGGAAGTTCTTTGTCAACTCTCCCAATCGGGTTGCATATCCCGCAGCTATCACTATATTCTTCATGCCTCTACAAATCTTGCTCCGTCGTCTGGTTTCACCCAGGACACCTGGAATGTCTTTTCATATTCAGGGAATTGCTCCAGATATTTCTCCGTCAGCACCTTCTGAATATTCTCTTTATATGCGGGGTCTACAAGTGCGATACATGCCCCTTTGAATCCTGCCCCAGAAAAACGGCCGCCATAAACACCCGGCAACTGCCGCATGATTTCATAAATGGCAATGAGTTCAGGCGAACCGCACTCGTAGTTGTGGATGCTCGATTCGCAACTGTCAAAGCTCAGTTTTCCGAAAAGTTTCAGATTGCCCGTTTCCCAAGCCGTCACACCTTGGCGTACACGGCGGTATTCCGTGTAAAAATGCTCTGCGCGACGGGCAAAGCGGGCGGGCATGGCGATGCGCGTCTTCTCGAAGGTGGACTTGGGAATGTCGCGCAGGAACGTCTTGTCGAACGTCTTCAGCGGTTGATCCGTATAGGCCAGCATGTTCCATGCAGCCGTCTTGCACTCATACACCCGCAGGTTATAGTCGGAATTGACCAGGTTCCGCGTCAGCCCAGAGAAGAAGATGCCTATCTCGAAGAGATCCCCCAGGCCAGTCAGAGAAGAACTGCTGTTACCGCTGCCAAACTTGATATGTCGATATTCGTTGCTGTCGCAATCCAAGAAAAGAAGTTCGTCTTTTTTGCCGAGGGCTATACATGCCTGGTCGAGCAAGCCGTTGTTCAGGCCGATGTACTCTCGTTCTGCCTCCGATGCAATTTTTACTACTTCAAAGGGCTGAAGCGTTATGTCGTTCGCCTTGGCGAAAGCCATCACGTAGGCAATGAGCACGGCAGCCGAAGACGACAGCCCACCCACAGGCAGCGAACCCTGAATGACTCCCTCGATGCCTCGCCGTAGCTCGAAGCGCTTCTTCAGCGCAAATTTGGCGCCACGGGCATAGTCGCCCCAGTGGTGCTCGCGTACCTGTGAAGGCTTGTCGATTTCAAACTCGACATCCCCATCGAAGGTCCTGGATGTTAGCTTGACAATGCTGTCCTCCCTGACGTTAAACCACAGGTCGACGCCTTTGTCGATGGCAAACCCTGTCACCAGACCGTGCTGGTGATCCACATGTGCTCCCAACGGACAAACCCTGTAGGGCGCAAAAATATGATACTTGTAATCTTTCATCATTTTATTTTAGGCGCAAAGATACACTTTTTTCAACGAATAATCATGTCGTTGTTGTATTTTTTCCAATGAACAGTGTATTATTATGCCATTTTTCCAAACGAATGCTTGTTTTGTAATGAAAAATAGCTTATTTTTGCATTATAGAAAACTACATAAAACAAATATGACGATGAGGAGGATTTTTGTACTTATGCTGATGGCCGTTGCCATGGTGAGCGGCAGGGCCGAAGTGGTGGATGCCTTCAAGGGTTTCTTGCCCGTGACCGACGCAACGATGCAGAAGAGCCTGAACGGGATGTGGAGGCTGAAGGTGGTGAAGGGCATCACAGCCGAAACGGAGGTGCCGCCGGTGGATGCCTCGTGGGGCACGATTCCCGTGCCGGGCTGTTGGGAGGCTCACGGCTACTGCACGCCCCGCTACGACTATCCCGACTCGCTTACCGGTTACTACCGCACCGAGTTTAACGTACCCCCTTCGTGGCGCGGACAGCAGGTGGTGATCCGGCTCGATGGCGTGCTGCGTGGCTACGACCTGTGGCTGAACGACCACTATGTAGGCTCGTGGCAGTCGGCCTACAACACCTGTCTGTTCGACCTCACGCCCTACCTGCGGCGTAAGGGCAGCCAGCAGTTGGCCTTACGTGTATACACACAGTTCAAAGGCTACGAGTTCGACTGTTTCGATGACTGGGCCGCCAATGGCATCTTTCGCGACGTGACCCTTATGGCCGTGCCGGAGACACACCTGAGCGACTTGACGATACGAACGAAAAACACGGGCGAGGTGGAGGTGGATACCAAGATAGCCCATGCGACGAAGGGCACCGTCGTGAGGCACGAGATTCTGGATGCCCAAGGCCGTAGGGTAGGGGAGAGCAAGGTGGACCGACCCCGTCTGTGGACTGCCGAGACTCCTTATCTCTATACGTTGCGCACCACGCTCTTGCAGCGCGGCAAGCCCCTGCAGACCTTCGAGCATAAGTTCGGCTTCCGCGAGATAAGCATAGAGGGTAACGTGCTGAAGCTGAATGGCAGGCCAATCAAGCTGCGCGGTGTGAACGCCCATGCCACCGACCCCCGCACGGTGAAGGTAGTGACGGACGACCTTACCCTGAAGGACATGCGCATGATGAAAGAGGCATCGGTGAACTACCTGCGGCTCTCGCACTATCCTCGCGAGCCACGCTTCTACGAACTGGCCGACTCGCTGGGCTTCTACCTTGTCGACGAGGTGCCCTTTGGCTTTGGCGACAAGCACTTGGGCGACCGCAGTTATCAGGATATTCTGTTCACACGGGCACTGGCCACCGTACAGCGCGACAAAAATCACCCTTCGGTGCTGGTATGGAGTGTGGGCAACGAGAACCCGCTGCCGCCAACCTGTGTGGAGGTGGGCGACTACGTGGGGCAGCTCGATGCCTCGCGCCCCTACTGCTTCCCCCAGGTGGGCAGCTACTTCAGGAAGATATACAAAGAGGTGACGGCGCCCGTCTATGCCCCCCACTATCCTACCACGGGGCAGATAGCCGGCTTCTACCAGCACATGGAGCGTCCCGTGATCTTCACCGAATACTGCCACACGCTGGGCATCTCGTTTGAAGACCACGACCGGCAATGGGAAATCATCGAGCGCACACCCGGCATTGCCGGTGGCTCGGTGTGGGAATGGGCCGACCAGGGCATGCCGTTCCGCCTCGATGCAGACGGTCCGGCCTATGGCTACGAGGAACGGGTGTTCACTTCGGCCAACGGCGGCTTCGAGATGTACGGCAACAAAGGCACCGATGGTCTGGTGTATGCCGACCGCACGCCGCTGCCCAACTATTACGAGCTGCAGCACAACTATGCCCGTGCAGCCATTGCCGACAGCACGCTCATGATGAGTGACGACGGCACGCTGCTGCTGAACGTGCGCAACCGTTACGACTTCCTGAACCTGAAAGATCACGTCGTGTTCAGGTGGGTGCTCACCGCCGACCGCGACACCATAGGGCGGGGCACCTTCTCGCCCTATTGCGAACCCCGGCAGACCATATCCTACCGTCTGGCTACCGGCCATGGTGGCTTCTTGCCAGAGAAAGTGTGCCTGCTGCAAGTGGAGATAAGCGATGAAGACGGGCTGGTGTTCAATAGGCAGAGCATCCCCGTAGGGACCAGCGACTTGATGCGCCGGCTGCTGTCTTGCTGTCAGACGGCGAGCCAGACGGCACTGCCCATACAGGAAGGTCCGCTGGTGCGCGCCGGCCGCAAGGCCACGATGGCAGAGCGGCTGAAGGTGGCGGGCGACCGGCTGGAGCGATACCTGCTACGCTTGCCGGCCATGAACGCCGACGTGAAGACGCAGACGGTGGGTGCTGCCACCCACTATACCTTCACGCTGTCCCCCGACACGACCGGCACTTTTCTCTCTGAACTGGGCATCGCCTTCTTGCTCGACAAGCGCATCGACCGCGTGCAGTGGATAGGCAACGGCCCCTATGCCACCTATCCCGGGCGGTTCCGCGCCGGGCGCTATGGCTTTTGGGCCTTGCAGCAGGGCGACCTCTATTTCGAGGGAAACCGCCGGGGTGTAGACGCCGTGTGGCTGAGCGATGCTGAAGGCAATGGCGTGCTCGCCATCTGCCGCAATGCCAACATGAGCTTCGAGCAGACCGACCGTGGCATCGTGCTCACCTATAATGCCGCCGTGTCGGGACAGGGGCCCAAGTTCGCCCGGACGGCCTTCCCCGTCGTGGCCCGGCAGGTGGGCACCGTGGAAGGCGAGTTCTATCTTTGCCCGACGACGGCGGGACAGCTGCCGACGCTGCTGGGCCAACTCTTCGAGCGGCCTGGCGAGATACCGGCAGCGTTCCGGCCATACGCCACGCAGTATGATACTTACCTCATGCGGTTTGACGATATTGTTGCCGAATAGCGACGGCTACTGGCCTTCTTGATAAGCCTCGATGCCGATTGTCTCCTGGCTGCCGATGGTGAGTTGGCGCAGGTCGTAGTAGCTGCCGTTGTAGATGTTGAGGTCTACGTAGCCCTTTATGCCTGGCAGTCGACCCACGTCGGTGTGCTGCCAGAATTTCCATGGACCCTTGTACTCCACGCTGTCTACGTAATAGTGGGCTATCCAGTAGGGATAGTCATCGAAGACTTCGTCGCTGAGGTAGCGCATCTTAAACTTATAATAGGTATAGATGATGGGCTTCACCTGATAGTGTTGCTCTACGATATTGAGCCAGCTGAGCACCGATGCCTTGAAGTCGGCATCGCTCTGGTTCTTGGGCTTGTGCTCCACGTCGAGCACGGGTGGCAGGTCGCCGCGCTGTAGGTCGACGTTCTTGATGAAGAAGTGTGCCTGGTCGGCTGCCTTCGAGTGTACGCTGTAGAAGTGGTAGGCCCCACGTGTGAAGCCGAACTCGAGGGCCTGCTGGAAATTGTCCTTGAACTTAGGGTCTATGCGGTCGGTTCCCTCAGTGGCCTTGATCATGACGAAGCGCACGGGGCACTTGTCGATCATGCCCTGATTGCGAAGCACCTCCCAGTCGATGTCTCCCTGATAGTGGGAGATGTCGATGCCATGAATTTCGTAGCCTTCAGGATTGCTCAGGTCGCCGTAGAGTGCCCGCCATCGGAAGCCGAACGGCGACACGAAGAAATAATAGAAGAACCACACATAGGCCGCCACCACCAAAAGAGCGCCCAGCCAATAGGCCCAGCGCGGCAGTTTCTGAAGCATGCGGACCATGATGCCTGGTCGCTTGCGGCGCACGGGGCTTGTGCGGCGCGTGCTCTGCTTCCTTCTCGGCTTTCTGTGTTCTTCCAAGATGGTGATGCCTTTTCGGTAACAGCCCTGGTGAGTGGGGGCTGATAAAGAAGACGTGGAGAGCCGAGGGGGAGGAAAAGCTCTCACCCCTCAACTCTCACACTTCAGAATGATTTATGCCTGCTCAAGGGCGAGCGTCTTCGTGGGCTGGTCGCATACCTCGGTGGGTCCCCAGTACTGGATGGGGCCGGGATAGACGTAGGCCGTCTCGCGTGCCCAGCGGTCGCGCTGGGCGGCGAAGCACTTGAAGGGGGCACCGTCGAGTTCGACGAGGGCCTTGCGTATCACGGGCTTCATCTCGCCATTGCGCTTCTCCATGTTCATCATCATGGTGATGGGCACGCCACCGGCTTTCCATTCGGCAGCTGGGGCGGTGGTGTTCTTCACGATAGCCATGTAGCCGGTCTTGCCAGCGGCGATGAGCTGAGCAGCGCTCGAACCCAGGGCGTAGCAGTAGTCGGCATCGAAGTTAGAGGGAGCGGCGCAGCGGCCCTCGTAGCCGAAGAAGTGGTGCTGTGTGGCAAACTTGCCGATATATTTGCCGGCCTTCTTCATCTTCTCGAGCTTCTGGGCAACCATCGTCGAGAGCAGCTTCTCGGTCTCGATGAGCGATACCTGCACGTTGCCGTGAGGGTCGCGGTCGAGTGCCAGCTGGCGGGCAACGCCTGTGGGCAGGCTGTTGAACACGGCCAGGTTCTCGTCTGTGAGGTGGCTCTTGGCAAAGTCGATCTGCTCCGAGCGTCCCATGTCCTTCACCTCGGGCAGGGCCAGCACGTCGTTGAGCTGGGCGATGAGCTTCTTGATGGCGGGAATGAACTCGATGACTCCCTCGGGGATGATCACGGTGCCGAAGTTGTTGCCGTCGGCGGCGCGGGTGGCCACGGCCTTGGCAATGTAGTCTACGATGTCGTCGAGGCTCATGCCCTTCTGCTCAATCTCTTCGGAGATGAGGCAGATGTTGGGCTGGGTCTGCAGGGCGCATTCGAGGGCGATGTGGCTTGCCGAGCGGCCCATCACCTTGATGAAGTGCCAGTATTTGCGGGCAGAGTTGCAGTCGCGCTCGATGTTGCCGATGAGCTCGGAGTAGGTCTTGCAGGCGGTGTCGAAGCCGAAGGAAGTCTCGATCTGGGAGTTCTTCAGGTCGCCGTCGATGGTCTTTGGGCAGCCGATGACCTGCACGCCATAGTTCTTGGCGGCATAGTATTCGGCCAGCACGCAGGCGTTGGTGTTCGAGTCGTCGCCGCCGATGATGACGATGGCCTTGATGTTCAGCTCGCGGATAATCTCGAGACCCTTCTCGAACTGCTCCACCTTCTCGAGTTTGGTGCGGCCGGAGCCGATCATGTCGAAGCCGCCCGTGTTGCGGTACTCGTCGACGAGCTCCTTGGTCAGCTCCATGTAGTTATGGTCTACCAGACCGCCGGGGCCGAGGATGAAGCCATAGAGGCGGTTGGCAGGGTTCAGCTTCTTTACGGTGTCGAAAAGACCGGTAATCACGTTGTGGCCGCCAGGGGCCTGTCCACCACTGAGGATAATGCCCACGTTCATGGGCTCGAAGTTCTGTGGCTCGCCTTTGACGAACTCTACCAGCGGCATGCCGTAGGTGTTGGGGAAGAGCTTCTTTATCTCTTCCTGGTTGTCTACACTCTGTGTGGGCTCGCCCTCCACGGCCTTGACGGCACCCTGCAGTCCCAGGGGCAGTTTGGGCTCGTAGGCGGCTCTTGCAATCTGCAATGCACTCTTTTCCATTCTAATTGTTTGTTTATTGGTTTTCTAAATAAAAAAATCGCTTAGTGGGTGCAAATGTACACATTTACTTTGAAAAAACAGCACGTTTTGCACTTTTTTGCATGTTGCTATCTGTAGATAGTAAGTGTGCCTCCGTCGCTATGGGCATACTTCTGCAATAGTTCCTGCAGGTATCGGGCATTGGCTTCTACCTGCTCTTGCCTTCCGTCGTAGCCGTTCACCAAGATGAGCACATGCGTGGTCGAGAGCGTGATTTTCGTTCGTTCGTGGTCGCTGGTGGGTGTGCCCACGCCGCCTTGGCTGTCGCGGTATACGGGCAGTCCGGCAATGTTGAGCGCTCCCCGTCCAATGCCTTCGTAGGGTTCGCCCTCGCGGCCCACGCCCAGCGTGAGTGTGTCGCCGCAGAACCTGTCAGCGTCGAAGCCGCCGATGCTGTAGCCATAGCGTATCGAGGCGAGGTTGATCAGGTCTACCAGCGTGTCGATGTGGTAGAGCTGCTTGCCCTGCAGCATGCGGCGTATGAGTGCCTCGGCAGCCGGGCGATAGCGGCTGGGGTCTTTGCCGCAGGCCTTATACACGCGGCGAGTAGCCTCTATGCCGCTCAGCTGTTTCAGCGTCTCGGTGGTCAGTTCCCGCCGGTAGCGCTCTCCCCACTGCTCTATCTCCTGCCACAGGCCGGCGGCGTAGGGGCTGTTCTGCACCGTGGCCTCTACGGCCGCTCCTACAAAGCAGGGGCACACACTTTCTATCTCTTTCGACACTTTTAACGTTATCATAGTTCTTTTCTGCATTTTTCGATGCAAAGGTAGCAATAAAGCCTGTTTTCTGAAAGGTTTTGCTGCAAAAGTTTGGCTGTTCTGCCTATTTTAAGTATTTTTGCACTGTTTTTTTAAAAAAGATTATGGCTACACGACACATTCAGTATCAGACGCAGGGCACCTGCTCGCAGCTCATCGACGTAACAGCCGATGAAAATGATGTTATTCAGCAAGTTTTCTTCCTGGGTGGTTGCAACGGCAATCTGCAGGGCATCAGCCAGCTGGTGCGCGGACAGCGCATCGACGACGTGGTGAGCAAGCTGCAAGGCGTGCGCTGCGGAACCAAGCGCACTTCCTGCCCCGACCAGTTGGCAGAAGCGCTGAAACAGCTTAAGACGGCACCATTAGAGTAGTGAGGGAGCAAGAGAAAACTGCATAAACCCTCAAAAAAAAGAAAAAAACGTGCAATTTGTTGGCATAACTCGAAATAAATGAGTACTTTTGCACGTTAAAATAAAAAAACATTTGCATAATGGCACAATTATCCAACCGCTTGCAACGGCTTGCACCATCGGCCACACTGGCCATGTCGCAAAAAAGCTCTGAGATGAAAGCTCAGGGCATCGACGTGATTAACATGAGTGTCGGCGAGCCCGACTTCAATACTCCCGACCACATTAAACAGGCAGCCAAACTGGCTATCGACGAGAACTATTCGCGCTATTCGCCCGTGCCGGGCTATCCCGACCTGCGCCAGGCCATTGCCCGCAAGCTCGAGCGCGAAAACCAGTTGCGCTACCAGCCCAGCGAAATTCTGGTGAGCAACGGTGCCAAGCAGAGCGTTTGCAACACGGTGATGGCACTGGTGAACCCTGGCGACGAGGTCATCATTCCTGCACCATACTGGGTGAGCTACCCGCAGATGGTGAAGCTGGCAGGCGGCGAACCGGTGATAGTGGAGGCTACCTTCGACCAGAACTTTAAGATGACGCCCGAACAGCTCGAGGCGGCCATCACGCCCAAGACCCGTCTCATTATTCTTTGTTCGCCATCGAATCCCACGGGATCGGTTTATAATAAAGAGGAATTACGCGCGCTTGCGAACATTATATTGAGTCATGAAGACCTTTTCGTGCTGGCCGACGAGATATACGAGCACATCAACTACGTGGGTCGCCATGAGTCGATAGGACAGTTCCCTGGCATGAAAGAACGCACCATCATCGTCAACGGCGTGTCGAAAGCATACGCCATGACCGGTTGGCGCATTGGCTATATCGCTGCGCCAGAATGGATTGTGAAAGGGTGCAACAAACTGCAGGGACAGTATACCAGCGGTCCCTGCTCGGTGAGCCAGAAGGCGGCCGAGTTTGCCTATACCCAGAGCCAGGAGTGCGTAGAGCAGATGCGGCAGGCCTTCGAGCGCAGGCGCAACCTGATTGTGGACCTGGCCCGTCAGATACCAGGACTCGAGGTAAACGTGCCCGAGGGCGCTTTCTACCTGTTCCCCAAATGTGCCTCGTTCTATGGCAGCAAGACAGAGGCAGGCACGACCATCGCCAACAGTACCGACCTGGCCATGTACCTGCTCGACGAGGCCCATGTGGCAACTGTCGGAGGCGATGCCTTCGGCGACCCAGAATGCTTCCGCATGAGCTATGCAACGAGCGATGACAACATTCGTGAAGCGATGCGCCGTATTGGCGTGGCACTGGCAAAACTGAAAAAATGAAAGATTTTCGAAGTTAAAAGTGGTTAATTCATTTCAAAGTACACTTTTTTGTGCTATCTTTGCGCGTGATTCAAGTTGAATTGAGTTACCAAAACCGAGCTAACCGACGAAAATACTTAAACCGATATTTATTAACTTAATCTATTTTTAATAACTAAAAAACAAAACAAACAATTATGGCAACAACTGCAAAGGCTGCAGCCCCAGCCAAGAAAAGTTCGGGCTTCAAAGGAGTGAAAGATGCATGGATTATCCTCGTCATCTGCTGTATCGCTGCTTACTGCTTCTATTTCTTCGTACTCGGTGCTCCTGAGAACTTCCAGGGCGGCGACACCTCTGGTCACCCCGCCAACCTCATGGGTACGGTGTATAAAGGTGGTTTCGTGGTAGGTCTGATTATCACCCTGCTGCTCACCGTGATCGTGCTCGGCGTAGAGCGTTTCTTCGCCATCAAGAATGCATCGGGCAAAATGAACCTGGCCAAGTTTACCGTACAGGTGAAGGAAGCCATCAAGGCTCAGGACTTCGCAAAGGCTAAGGATCTGTGCAACAAGATGCAGGGTTCGGTAGCCAACGTGGTGCTCGCTTCCATCAACATGTATGAGACCGTTGAGAAGGACGACACCCTGAAGAAGGCTCAGAAGATTTCGAAGATTCAGCAGGCTCACGAAGAGGCCACTCAGCTCGAGATGCCCACACTGACGATGAACCTCCCCATGGTGGCCACCATCGTGTCGCTCGGTACGCTGACCGCTCTGTTCGGTACGGTGCTCGGTATGATCGGTTCGTTCCAGGCCCTTTCGGCCGGCGGCGGTGCCGACTCTATGGCCCTTTCGGCAGGTATCTCTGAGGCTCTGGTAAACACCGCTTCGGGCATCTTGACCTCGTGGGTTGCTACCGTGGTCTACAACTACTTCTCGAATAAGATCGATAAGCTCACCTTCGCTCTCGACGAGGTTGGTTACACTATCGCTGCTACATACGATTCTAACCACCACGAAGCTTAATTTTTGTTTTACCTCTTTAATCGTGAGTTAATCAATGGGTAAAATTAAAATTGAGAAAAAAGACATCTGGATCGACATGACGCCTATGTCGGACGTGATGACGCTGCTTCTGTGCTTCTTCATGTTGACTTCAACATTCCTGACGCCAGAACCAGTGAAGGTCAACACGCCGAGTTCCGTGTCCGAGGTCAAGGTGCCCGAAAACGATGTGCTCAATATTCTGGTATCACCAGAGGGCAACATCTACGTGGGCTCCGAGAACAAGAACACGATGGTGGAAATGATGGAGACCGTGACCGACAAGTTCGGCATCTCGCTGAACGGCACACAGCTCAAGCATTTCCGCGAGGATGCCATGATCGGAGCGCCTCTTGCCTCGTTTACAGACTACTATAGTCTCGACACCGAGAAGATGGGCGAAGCTATCCAGAAGTTGAGCATCCCCCTCGATAGCATCGACGGTGGAAAGAGTGAGTTCCAAGAGTGGGTGACGGCTGCCCGTGAGGCCAATCCCGACATTCGTCTGGCCATCAAGGCCGACGCCGCAACGTCTTACGCTGTGATCAAGAAGATGATGTCGGAGCTGCAGGACATGAACGAGAACCGCTACCAGCTGATTACTAATCTTAAAACATCGTCGGAGGAGTAAGCTATGGCAAAAAAGAAAATGAGTAAGCAGAAAAAAATGGATACCCGCGTGAACTTCACGCCAATGGTAGACATGATGATGCTTCTGATCACGTTCTTCATGCTCTGTACTACGCTGAGCAAGCCCCAGGCTATGCAGCTCACCATGCCGAGCAACGACGAGAACATGACGAAGGAAGACAAGTCGGTGACGAAGGCTTCGTATACCATTACGCTCTACCTGGGTGCCGACGACAAACTGTACTATGTTGAGGGCCTGCCCGAATACGACAACCCCGAATGCGTGAAAGAGACCACTTGGGGCAAGGACGGCGTTCGCAAACTGCTCATCGAGCACATCACCGAAGATGGCTTCAGCCCCGTGGCTCGCGTCATGATGGCCAAGAAGAAGCTCGACGAGCAGAAGGCCCAGCTGGGCGACAAGATGAAGAAAGAGGACTACGACAAGCTGCTGGGCGACATTCGCAACGGTAAGAGCGAAGAGTTCATCGCCGAGTTTGGCGACCAGGGCATGCAGACCCTCACCGTCATCATCAAGCCCACCGATGTGTCTACCTACAACAACATGGTTCAGGCTCTCGACGAGATGCTGGTGTGCAGCATTGGTAAATACGTGATCGACAAAGTGAACGAGGACGACGAGAAACTGCTCGCGCTGAAGAACATCAAGTTCAAGAACGAATAAAAGAAAGGACTGAACTATGGCAAAAGTAGATCTTATAGACAATGGTTGGGTCGACCTCGTATTTGAAGGTAAAAACCAACAATATGGCGCCTACCAGCTGCGCAAGAACACTGGTAAGCGAAATGTGTGGGCACTGCTCTCAGTGCTGGCTGCCGCCATTATCGTTTGGCTTATCGTTATAGCCAATGTGGCCATCCAGAACGCTATGAGGGAAAACCAGTCTATCGACACCGACGTGGAGCTCTCGAAACTGGCTCAGAAGAAAGAGACCAAGGTTGAGCGCAAAGAGGAGGTGAAGAAGATTGAGGTTGAACAAAAAGTAGTGGAAAAGGTGAAGAGCTCGGTGAAGTTCACTGCTCCTGAAATCAAGAAGGACGACGAGGTGAAGCCTGAGGACGAAATCAAGTCGCAAGACGACCTGGCCAAGACCAACACCGCCATCGGTACCTTCGACGTGAAGGGTAACGACGAGGCAGAAGGCGTTGTGCTGAAGGCCAATGAGGTTGCCGTCGACGAGAAGCCGAAGGAGGAAGAGACCAAGGTCTTCGACGTGGTGGAGCAGATGCCTGAGTTCCCCGGTGGACCGGCAGCACTGATGAAGTGGCTGAGCGACAACATCAAGTACCCTGCAGTAGCTGAGGAGAACGGTATTCAGGGCCGTGTGGTTTGTACGTTCGTGGTCGAGCGCGATGGCTCGGTGACCGATGTGCAGGTGGCACGCAGCATCGACCCTTCTCTCGACAAGGAAGCTATCCGCGTGCTGAAGAAGATGCCGAAGTGGATTCCCGGTAGGCAGAATGGTTCGGCCGTGCGTGTGAAGTACACCGTGCCGGTGACCTTCAAGCTGCAGTAAACGACATTTTTCAAACTTCTACGACTGAAGCATGAAATTACTCTCATTCGATAAATACATCGGATTAACGCTCTTTTTAGGCTTGCTCCTCGCATCTTGCGGGGACAAGCCTAAAAAGGGTTTAGACTACGACTATGAGGCGGCAGCAGGATTCTTCGCCGCCGACGAGAGCTTCTATCCCATTCTGGACGAAGAACTCGAAGTGTTCCTGAAGGTCTTCAACCGCAACCTGCCGCACAAAGATACCCTCCAGGCCCGCTATATGAGCGAGCAAGAGGCCATCGAGATGCTGCTGAAGAACCAGACGTGGCTGGCGTTCACAACACGCCGCCTCACCGAGAACGAGCGCAAGGCACTGGAGTTGCGGTCTTTCTCTCCACGCGAGATGCCCATTGCCTACGACGGCCTGGCCATCATCGTAAACAGGCAGAACCCCGACTCGTGCATCACCATCGGCGACTTCAAGCGCATCTTGAAGGGTGAGGCCACGAAATGGAGCGACGTATACCCCAACTCGAAGCTTGGCGACATCGACGTGGTGTTCGACAACCCGCAGTCGAGCACCGTGCGTTTCTGTGTCGACTCCATCCTCGACGGGCAGCTCATCAACAGCGAGAACATCGGTGCCGTGCTGAAGAGTGCCGAGGTGGTCGACTATGTGGAGCGCACGCCCAACGCCATCGGCATCATCGGCAGCAACTGGCTCAACGACAAGCGCGACACTACCAACGTAACCTTCAAGCGCGACATACGCGTCGTGGGCGTGTCGAGGCTCGATTCTGCCAATGCCCGCAACAGCTTCCAGCCCTATCAAGGCTATCTCTACAACGGCAACTACCCCTTCGTGCGCACCATCTATGCACTCGTCAACGAGCCACGCACCGGTGCCCCCACCCGTTTTGCCAACTTCTGCCGTCTGCCACAAGGGCAGCAAATCATTTTCCGTGCGGCACTGCTGCCCGTCACGGCCAATCTGAACGTAAGAGAAGTAAATGTTGTGAAATAGCTTTTGACCTTTGCAACGAGAATCCGTCAAAAACATAATAATATCCATGTCTAACCGTTTATAAATGTAAAGAAGAAGATTATGAAACCTATTAAATATGTATTCCTTGGAGCCCTGATGCTCAGCATGAGTGCTCCCGTGGCCGCTCAGGAAGAGAAGGCCGCCATCGAACAGGCCGAACAGCTCATCAAGAGCGGTTCACCAGACGCCGAGAAAGAAATCAAATCTATCTACAAGAAGAACAAGAAAAACGGTGAAGTTATCGTTGGCATAGGCCGTGCCTACATGGAGGCTCGCGACACTGCCAACGCCCGCGTCTATGCCGAGTATGCTGCCAAGCTGAAGTACAGCCCCGCCTACGTGCTGCTGGGCGACCTCGCTGCCCTGGCCGACGACGGTGGCGGTGCCGCCAAGTACTACGACCAGGCCATCTACTTCGACGATACCAACGCCGAGGCCTACCGCAAGTATGCCATCATCTACAGCCGCATCAGCTTCCAGTCGTCTATCGACAAGCTCGAGCAGCTGCGCAGCAAGGTGCCCGGCTATCCCGTCGACCTGCCCATTGCCCGTCTCTACGACAATGCCGGTAAGATCGATGAGGCCATCAAGTACTACGAGAAAGTGGGACTCGACAAGATGGAAGCCCGCGACTTGGCCATGTTTGCTCTGAAGTATAACCTGAACAAAGACTACGACAAGAGCCTTGGCGTGGTCGAAAATGCGCTGAAGCGCTTCCCCCGCAGCTCGTCGCTCAACCGCGTGGGCCTGATGAATGCCATCGCAAAGGAAGACTTCGACAGTGCGCTGAACTATGGCGACCGTCTGTTCAATAAGAGCGACTCGGTAGAGCTGAAGGATATGGACTTCGTGAACTATGCCAAGGCATACATCGGCAAGGGCAGCTACGACGAGGCCATCTCGCTCTATCGCAAGGGCATGGAAGTGAGCCAGGCCGACAAGGATGCCGTAAACAACCTGCGCAAGGAAATCTCGGATGCCTATATGAAGAAGGGCGACTTCAACGGAGCCGTGACCGAATACCGTGCCTACCTCGACAATACCAGCAACAAAACAGCAAGCGACTACAGCACACTGGCCGAGATGTACTACAAGCATGCCGCCGACCTGCAGGGCGAAGAGCAGATTGCCAGCATCAAGCAGGCCGACGACATCTACAAGGAGTTGCAGGAGCGCTTCGCCAGCAACGAAGATGTGGTGGCCTACGTGCTCAATCGCCGTGGCACGCTCAACGTGATTATGGATCCCGACTCTAAGCAGGGACTGGCCAAGCCCATCTTCGAGCAGCTCATGCAGATGATGGAGGCAAAGGCCAACCGCACCGACAGCGACAACAAGAAGCTCGTCACTGCCTATCGTTATATGCTCAGCTACGACCTGCTGGTGCAAGACAACAAGGAGGCTGCCAAGGCTTGGGCTCAGAAGATTCTCGCCATCGACCCCGAGAACGAGCAGGCCAAGGCTGTGATGGCTCTCTGATAAGGAAAGTTCACTATATCACAATAGTGTAACTGAACTTTCTCCTTTGACAATACAGGCTGAATGATGTTGTAATTCAGGCGGAATTATACATCTATTCAGCCTGTTTTGGATTCCAATCCAGCCTGTTTTGTGAGCTAATTCACCCTGGATTGCACCCTAAGACAGGCTGAACTGCAGCCTCACCCCCAGCCCCTCTCCAAGGGGAGAGGGGAGTGATTAGCTCTGCTACTTGTTTTTTTGCACTTGAAGGTATATACTCCCCTCTCCCCTTGGAGAGGGGCTGGGGGTGAGGCTCCTAATAAGCAAAGTGGTTCTGCGTCAATTTAGGTGGTAAATATTTGTTACAATATTTAACTATC
>CAMJLB010000012.1 GCA_946406555.1 uncultured Prevotellaceae bacterium
TGCCGAGGTTGACAGCTTTCAGTCTGCCAGAGGCAATAAGCAATCGCACCATCTTTGAGCTGACAGAGATGGCGACGGAGGCATCCTTCACGGACAGAAGGATGTTAGGAATTTGTGAAGTCTGTTTCTTGCCCATATTGAGTAATTTTATCAAATTCTGCCGTTTTTCGGGGGATGGTCCCTGACGGAAACCAATTAAGCGGATTTAAGAGGAAATAAGGTGATTTAAGGGAACACCCTACGAACCCTCTGCTCATCCACCCGAGGTACAATGGCGGTACAAAATTACTCTAAAAGGGGCAAACGCGCAATAGGTAAAGAATAAGGTTAGTTAAGCGGAGTTAATTGTAAGACAGCGTTTTACACGATTTAATTTAAGGTTTATTTCGGTCTGCTTTGACCCAATTTAGTTGGTGAATAATTCATGCTGTTTTTGATAGGCGTCGTGAAGTAGTTGCCATAAGAAAAACTGATTTTTATTTGCATGAATTGCAAAAATTTTCTACCTTTGCATTTTCTATTGTATAAATATTAGCAAGTACCAAGAATATTCCTTTTTTGTCATGAACAAACGACTTGTCTTTAGCTGGGCAAACACCTTCATGCTGGCTGCGCTCATCTATATAGGTTTCGCCACGTTCGAGGGCATGAGCTTCTATTCCGGCGGCAGCTTCACGCTGTCTCTCTGGGCCACCGCCTTCGTTTGCCTCGCCGTGTTTATCGTGTTCTTCGTGGCACAGCAGCTCAAGGGAGGAGCCCTCAATTTTGGCAAGTGGATCTGGGTGGAGCGCTTCCTGGTCTTTCCGGTGGCCCCCTTCTTCCTGCTCCTGGCCATGGCCCCCGTGTCGCACTATCTGAACATTCAGCGTCAGGGTCCGCAGATCGTGAACCAGTTCGCCTGTGCCGTCGACACGGCCAAAGCCATGTTCGTAGAGTATGAAGCCTATACCGACCAGCGTCTGCGCCACTACGACCACCGCTTGCGCCAGCGCCCCGCCCTCGACCGCCAGAACCGCCTGCGCGCGCTGCAGCTGCAGCTGCGCTCGGCCAACTACGACTCGCTGCGCACCTCGGCCCTGCGGTGGATAGAAGCCTCGATAGCAGAGCCGTCGACCCACGACGTGTTCCTCTTGGGCAACATCGACGAGATCAAGCAGGCCATCGGCAGCTGGAACGGTCAGCTGGCCCAGATGGCCAGTCGGCGCATGAGCGACGAAGACGAGCTTGTGGCCGCCTTCGACGTGCCGTCGGTGAGTGCCGGCGAGGCCTGCCAACTGCTCGACGGCTTGAGCCGGCTCTACCGCTCGGCCTCGCCGGGCCAGTTGGCCAGTGCCGATGCCGTGATCACCATGCTGTGGCTGTGGTTGCTGCTCATGTTGCCCTATCTTTTCCAGAAGCGGCACAGCAAGAGCGACCAGACACTCACCGGCTCGAAGCGCGTGGCCGAGAACCGGTTCCTCTTCTATTGGTAATAAAATAACTAAACGACGAAATATGGCAGCATTCAAAAGCAAGGCAAAGCTGATAGACGACATTCACGATGCCGAAGCCGACAAGACCTTGACCGAAAAAGACAGCTACATCTTCGAGCTGATAAAAGACTATGTGGTGGAGAACCGCAGCGTGAACCATCAGCGGCAGACCGAGCTGCTCTCAGCCTTGCGCGACGACCAGAACCTCATCGGCTCGACGGTGGTGAAGCGGCTCATTGCCGAGGCCATCATCAGCGAGTACGACCTGCCCCAGATAGGCATCGACCCCGTGTTCATAGAGGCCCTGGGCCACGACCTGCTCACCAAGGCATATCCCAAGCCCGACGGGCCGCTCGACAAGATAGGCAACCTCTCTACCGAGGTCTACTTCTGGGGCATACCCGCCTCGGGCAAGACCTGCGCCATCGGCGCGCTGCTGAGCATGGCCTTCAAGACCGACCTCGACCGGCTGCAGCAGTTCAAGGAAGGCGCCTGCCAGGGCCGCCAGTACATGAGCCGCCTCACCGAGATGTTTCCCTACGACCCCAGGGAGGGGGTGCCCGCCAACGTGATGCCCCTGCCCAGCGGCACGCCCGTGAAGTACACCTACGAGATGTTCTTCGAGCTTACCGACAAGAAGCGCAACGTATACCCCATCACCTTCATCGACATGGCCGGAGAGCTGGTGCGCTGCATGTACAAGAAAAACAAGGGCGAGCAGCTCAGCACTGAAGAAGAAGCGGCACTGCAGACGGTGACCAACGTGCTCAAGGATAACCGCACTGCCAACCAGAAGCTCCACTTCTTCGTGCTGGAGTATGGCGGCGAGCATCGCCGCTACGAGGGCGTGTCGCAGACCCGCTACCTGCTCAGTGCCATCGACTACCTGAGCAACATCGACGCCGGGGGCGGCCAGCGCTTCAACGTGTTTGAGAGCAAGACCGATGCCATCTACCTGCTCGTCACCCAGGTAGACAAGGCCGGCCAAGACGATGACTGCCTGGCCAGCCATGTGCGCTCCTACATGAACGGCCCCCAGAGCTACAACAGCATTGCCAACCAGCTGCAGAACATCTGCCAGACCTACCACATCAATGGCGGACGCCTCGCCGTGCTGCTCTTCTCGCTGGGCGAGGTGTGCTTCAAGGACTATTGCCGCTTCAATCCGCGCTTCACGCGCAATGCCCTGCAGACGCTGCTCTCCCACATGTATAGCTACAGCGAGCTGCAAAAGAAACCGTGGTTCAAGAAATTTTATCAATGGATGACATCATGAACAAACTTGGCATAGCAATCAAGATTACCAGCAACGGCTCGGGCGAGCCACGTATCATCAACAGCGGCGAGTGGGCGAGCCATGTGGCCGACGCGCGCCCCCTGCTCGACAGGGTGGGCAGGGCCGAGGGCGGCGCGCTGGTGCGCTTCCTCTCGTTCACCGACCAGGGGTGCCTGCTCACGGTGGTGCGACCCATCGGCGGGCGGCAGGGCGACAACGTCTCGGCATGGATCTTCGTCCCCGTAGGCATCGCCATTCCCGCTGCCGACGTGATCGTCGCCATGAAGGAGGCCGAGGCGGCCATCAGCGCATCGAAGATAAACACCTCACGGCTGGAGCAGCTCTGCCAGCGCGGATACCCCATGACGGGCGAGGGCATGAGCCGCGCCGCCACCGGCGAAGGGCTGGCCTACCGCTATTACGACGCACGCGCACTCGAACAGATACTCGGCTCCAACCGCTATCAGCCCTACTACGACCCCTACCGCTACACGCTGCTGCTCGAGCAGGGCGGACCGCTGACCCTGGACAACGCCGAAGAGGCGGCCGACCTGACCAGCCTGCCCATAGCGCCCGTCTCGCTGCTTGTGCCACCCACGCAAGAGGCACTGCAACGGCAGCTGGGATACCCCGCACGCCTGCTGCTGACCGGAAACGAACCCTTCGACCGGCCCATCAGCCTGAAGCAGGGCTGCACCGTGAAGCTGCTGCTCGTGCGCGAAGGCTATCACCCCATCGAGCTTCCCTATACCAAGACGGCACCCGAGGCCTGGCAGCCCTTCCCGCTGAAGCTGCTCGACCCCGCGAAGCTGAAATGGCAGATGCCGCTGCTGCTGAGCGACTTCCAGATATGCGACGAGCACAAGCAGCCCATCGGCATCGACGGCAAAGACCATAAAATAACGGTAAAGGTGAACAACCTCGTGCTGAAGCCCCAGCAGACCCACTGGATAGACGAGCAGGCCGCCCGCAACGCCACCGTGGAGGTGGCCAGCAACTCGCTGCACTACCAGCGGACCACGCTGCAAGCCGACCTGACGCAGAAGCCCGTGAGCGTGACGCTGGCCTATCGGCGGGAAAACCACCAGACGGTCGTCGTCACCCGCGACGGCAGCGAGGCTACACTGGAATACCAGGAGGTGGCAACGGGCCAGAAGGGCCTTTCGCCGCTGAAAGCCTACTACTACGACGGCTACGGCAGGCTGCAGTACGACGCGCGCCGCGTATGGGTGCTGCGCCTGCAAGGCTTCGTGGCAGCGGCCACGGTGGCACTGCTGGCACTGGCCGTGGCATGGCTGCTGGGCGCAAGGCCGGGCAAGGGGGCCGACACCACGGTGCAAAAGCCCATCGCCGTAGAGATAGAGCCGCAGCAGGACAGTCTGCCGCCAACGGCCACCGCCGAAGACAGGAAACCGGCCGACACGGAGCCCCTGCCAGCCCAGCCCACGACAGTGGGCGAGCAGCAGCAACTGCCCGCACCCGGCGAGACTGCCGACGCCTACGCACAGGCCATCGGCTACTTAGACAACAACACCGTGTGGAAACGGGCAGAGATGGAGCAGAACACTACACTGCAGGGCCTGTTCGACGACATGAACGAGTTCCGGCTGGAACGCCTTATCGACCACTGGGGGCTGGAGCTGGCTTCATCGGCAAGCTTCCAGAAGGTGGTCGAGGTGGCATCGAAAAACGTGCGCAACCACTGGAACCCCGCCACGGGCACGCATGCTCCCTACTACAACAAGGCGGGCGACGAGGCCATCGCGCTGACCAACTACCTGAACTGGCTCGACCGCGACCAGACCAAGGCGGCACAGCAGCCCGCCACGGTAAAACAGCCCGCCAAGACCCCTGCCAAGACTTCGGCCAAACAACCCGCCAAGCAGCCTGCCAAACAACCCGCCAAACAACCCGCGAAGACACCGGCAAAGACCCCGGCCGCCACGAAGCAGCAGGCGGGCAGCGGCAACAAGAACATCGACTAATTCACCGATCCGTCTAAACAAATAAATATAGCGAGCATCATGAACTGGAAAAAACTTATCGTCCTTTTCGCATTATTGGCAGTGGCCGTGTGGGTAGTGCTCTACTACATGAAGTCGGTGGTGTCGCCACCCCAGCAGCTCAAGTTCAGCAACCAGCACCAGGCAAGCCTGCACCGCGATGCCGCCCGCATGGCCGCCCAGGGACTGGAGGAGGCCACGGCCGACTCGCTCTTCAGCAGCACGCTGCATGCCGCAAGCCTGTTTCAGGCCGAAGGCTTCATCGCGCCCGAAGAGGCCGACGACATCGTCAGGCTGCTGGCGCAGGGCTACGTGCCCTACTTCGTGCAGACCTACCGCAAGACCTTTGCAAACAGCGTGTGGAGCCAGCGGCAACTGTCCTTCTTGCGCCAACGCGCCAAGACGCTCGCCGGCCTGAAGACACAAGACGACAATACACCCATGCTCTCCCACGAGCTGCTGCAGCAGGTAGACTCGGCCAACCTGGTTCTCGACAAGTACGACCTGGCATGGAAACTATGCGGCAACAGCAGGTTTGAGACCCTGCCCCGGGCCGAAGCCACCATCAAGCAGTGCCGCGAACTGGCCAGCACCAGTCCGCTGAGCAACTGCAAGGCACTCGTCGACCGCCTCTACAGCATGCGCGAAGTGCTGGGAAAGGCGCATTTCAACAACGTGAAAAGCCAGGTAGACAAGCTCGACGCCTATCGCTACTACGACCGCGAATTCTATATGAACACGCTCGTGAAGCGCGTCTACGATGCCATCAAGGAGTATAAGCAGCACGCCGACCGCGTGTATGGCTCATCCTACTCTACGCAACAGCTCGAAAACCGCGCCAGAGACTGCTACAACATGGCCAACGACTATTATAACTCACTTTAACCCCATCGCCATGAACCTACGCCCCATCGCCTTCGGCCTGCTGCTGGCACTCGTGCCTGCCTCGGCCACCATGGCACAGAAGAAAAAGAAACAACGGCAACCCGACAACGTGCCTGCCCAGATAGTGGCCGATACGCTCGCTGCCGACACCGCCGCTGCCGCCGCCGCAGACACTACCGCCGCACGGCAGCCGGCCGACGGACAACGTCGCGACAGCCTCGATGCCATGCAAAGGCGCATAGCACAGCTGGAAAGGATGCTCTCGCAGCAGCGCCGGCAGCTGGAATTTGCCGATACCTGCATCGTGAGGCAAGGCAACAATGCCCTCAACGCACCCTACGACGAGCGCAGGCTGCACAGCGCCCTGGCGGCCTTCGACCGCATCAGCTCGCAGGAATACCGCACGCAGATGCTGCCCCTGCGTCGCCTGCTGGCCGACTATGGAAGCCACTACGGCCAGCTGATGGACATTCTGCGGCGGGCCGATGCCGACCGCGACCTGAGAAACCCCTTCGGAGGCGAGCAGACGGCGCAGCGATACATCGACGAGATAAGGCAGACAGCCTATTGCCGCGAGGTGATGCAGCAGGAATGGGTCATTCCCTACCTGAGCAGTCTGGTGAGGAAAGCCATCGACAGGCTGAAGGCCAACAAGCCCGGCGAGAACCAGACGGCCAACCTGAAGGATTTGCTCACCCCATGACCCCGTGCAACCCAAAGAATTCACTTAACCGAACTTAAACGCTTATGATTTGCATTCCCTACATCGTAAACGACACCTACCGCGTGGCCAGGCTTGGCGCACAGCAAGATGCCACGCCCTACTATATCGTAGAGTCGAATGAATATGAAGTAGAGCTGTTCTGCTTCGAAGACAGGTTCTATGCCTTCGACCCGAACTCCGGCATGGGCGAGAATGGCGAGAACGACTTCCGTTTCGAAGTGGCGGAAGACAAGTGCACGGTGGCGAACACCCCGGCGACCCATACTTCCTGCGTGCGCCTCGGCATCAAGAAGCGGCACCCCGAGCCAACGGACAATGCGAAGGCGAAAACGCAGCCCGTGGCCCCCTGTGCGCCCAGCTTCAGACTGCCCGACGGCCTGAATGTGGAAGGAGCCAAAGTGAAATTCAACCTCCAAAAAATCGGCCACAAGAGCCAGTTCGTCTCTACCGTCAAAGTGACGCTTTTCGACGTCGACGAAGACGGCATGGAATATAGCTTCGGGCTGAATGTGGCCCAGACAGAGAATATATGGGACATCGTCATCGACTTCGGCTCGGAGGCTTCGCAGGTGTGGACCAACCAGCGGCCCCTCGACCCCTTCCATGGGGGCAACCAGATGCCGCTCTTCGACAACATTAAGCGGACGTCGAAGTGCAATGGCGACAAAGACGGCGACATCTACCAGTACGACCCCAGCGACCCCAAGCTCTTCCGCTCGCTCTTCTTCGTGAAGAAAGTAGTGGCGAAAAACTTCATCGAGCAGGCAGACCTTACCTTTATTAATAAGGTGAACGACTTGGTTGCCATGCTTGGAGACAATGTGGCACTGCCCAACCTGAAGCTCATGGACCACAACCAGGTGTATCTGCCCGACTTCACCTTCAACGGAGCCGTCACCAACATCTTCACCAAGAGCGACGACATACGCGGCGAGGTGCTGAAGTTCTTCTTCCAGAAAGCACTGCGGCAGGTAAACCAGCTGGCCAGCAAGCGGCAGCTGGCTTGCAAGCTCATCTTCCTGGTGCCCAACACCTATATGCAGGCCACACTGTCGAAGGTCTACAACCAACTGGTGAAAGACGTCGACGACCTCTTTGCCCCTGCCGCCCTGGCAGGCTGTGACGGCGAAAAAGACGCCTTCGACATGATCAAGCCCGGCATAGAGGTGGCCACCTTCTCGGAGAGCGACGCCTCGTTCTTCGGTTGCTATGGTGCCACCGACTATCATCCCGGGCAGGGCGAGCCCCGCATCCTGATCATCGACGTGGGCAAGGGCACCACCGACTTCAGCGTGCTCTGCGTGAAGGGCGGCGTGGGCAGCGTAGAGGTAGAGCGCAATGCACGCTCGGGATTCGTGGGCGCCGGCAATGTGATGACCTTCGCCATCTTCGTCTCGGCCGTGAAGCTGCTCGCCGATGAGCTCGGAGGCCATAACCATGCCGACATCTACGATGCCATAAAAGGCATTGCCTATTACATCGACGATGCCAAGAAGAACATGCTCTACCAGAGCCTGGAACAGCTGAAGCGCAACGGCTACATGAACGGGCGCACCTCGCTCGCGCAGTTTATGGCCGGTTACCCCAAGGCCGGGCTAAGCAATGTGAAGGACGTGAGCATCGACAAGTGGAACGACATACTGAAAGAGGCGTGCAGCCACCATTGCTATGTCGACGACAACGACCCAGTGATACAAGCCTACGCACAGCTCATGGCCAAGCGGCTGATGAGCGAGCTGAAGTATGTGTTCGACCTGGAGTCGGACAAGAGGATGCCCATTCACGAGGTCATCTTCTCGGGGCGCGGCTCGAAGAGCCTGCCGCTGGAAAACGCCATCAAGAATGAACTGAAGGCGGCCCTGGGCGACGACGTGACATTCTCGAAGCTCACCAGCAGCATCAAGAACGGATGCCTGAAAGGTCCGCTGAACAAGAGCCTGAAGCTGGACCACATGAACATGCCCATCGTGGGCTGGCCGCTGCAGATGAAGTTTCAGCCCCGCAACGATAATGCGCCGAAACCCAAGAAGAAAGAAAACCGGAGGCGGGGATTCTTCGAGGCGGTGCGCAATTTCTGGAATGAAGAGGATAGCGGCTCTTCCTATATTCCCACGGTAAGCGAACAGGAAGAGGAACTGCGCAGGAACCTCTCGCAAACCAGGCACGTGCCCACCATGAACAAGGACGACATGTCGAAGATTCAGGGCCTGCCCATCAATATCGTAGGCGAGGGCAACCGCTTCGTGCTGGGCAACCGCCGCTGCTTTGTCGACATCAGAGAGAGCCAGCAGGGCGAAAAGCGCATCTTCTTCGATGGAGAAGACTTCGTGGCTCGCGATGCCTATGCCTCCCATAGGTTCGTCTATGAGCATAGCAACAACGATGAGAGCTTCATCACCGAGACGCTCTTCCCCATGACGGGCGGCAGTGCCGCAGGCATCGAAATGGCGGCTACCGACGAGGTGCTCAAGGCAACGCTGGGCAGCAACCTGGCCAGCGACGATGACTTTGCCGTGGGCGGTTCCATTGGCGAGCCCACCGTACAGGCTGAACTTTCAGAAACGGCAGATAAAGCCCCTGACGATGGCAAAACTGACACCGTTCCTACCTTCGACGACAACGACTTCGCCGTCTGACAACAATTTCACGACAATCAACCTTCACTTTTTCATCAACTGAACACAATGGACGTACAGACGATTACCATCATTGTTTCGAGCGTAGCCCTGGCCGTGGCGCTCGAATCGACCATGCTCTGCTTGTGGATATACCGGAAAATGGCTGCACGACTCGATGAACAGCGGCAGGTGCAGCAGCCAGACTATGGCTTGCAGCAGCTGGCAGCCCAACTGGCGACGGCCCCCGACTTTGCAGAGGAAGAACTGCAGGGACGCACGAAACTGGAAAAGCCGGCATTGCAGGGAGGAGAGAAGGCGCCGGCCGTGGCACCCAACCCACATGCCGAGCAGCTGAAGCAGGCCTACGACACATTTTATGCGCAGTATGAGCAGATCGCGGCCGACATCACCGTCGACAATCTGGGGCAGCGCTCCCAGCAGCTCGCCACGCTCTTGCTCGAAATGGGCTACTGGTTGAAGGATTTCCTGCCCGTGAGCCAGGGCGACTTCAATGCCACTTCGGTGCAGAAGGCCAATGCCGGGAGCATAGCACTGACCGAGAAGCAGTGGCAGCAGGAGCTGGCGCAGGCACCGCTGCCAAACGCCAATCCCTATGAAACGCCGCTCGAGGTGATGGCGCTGGTGCAGAAAATGCAGCAGTGGGGCGTGGGCAACTTCCGCTTCCTCGTCTCCGGATTCCGTTACCAATCAAACCAAACTGAGTCATGAGCCATTACAAGATAGAAAAGCACAAGCCGCTCCTGAAGCCATTCGTCCTGTATCTGGTGTTTCGCCAGCAGGGCTACTCCGAAAACTGGATGGTCGTTCCAGACGGGCGACCTTCTATCGCCTATGTCGTGCTTGAGCAGATGGTGGCCAAGGCCCTGCAGGCCAGCCGACGGCTGCAGCCCACCTTGTTTGCCGAATATCGCACCGAGGTAGAGAATGCACTCTACCAGAAGCTAGTAGACATGAACAAGCCGGAATGTGCACAGCAGCGTGCCCGGCAGCGTGCCGACGAGATAGCCAGCGCGCTCGAGGCCATCGTCGTAGAAGAGAAAAGTGGCCGCGTGGTGTGTCTGAATAAGAATGAGCAGCAGCCGGTGGCCACATTCGATGAGGCCACGGCCACCGTCAGCGTCGACGGAAGGCAGTGGACGGTGGCAGCGGCTGCCGGCACCCATGCCGGGCAAGGCCGTGCTACCCACGCAACGGGCCAGGCCTCCACGCATGATGGTTATGATGGCCCATGGGGCGACGACAGTGGCGAGCGCACGGGCCCGCTGGCCAGCTGGTGGAGCAAGAACCAGTTTGTGGTATGGGCATCGGTGGTGGTGCTCGGGGTGTTGCCTGCCTGCATGATAGGGGGAATGCTCCAAATAAAGAAGATGGCCGAGCAGGCCAATACGGAGCCAGAGACCACCCTGGCGATTCCGGCCGACTCGCTGCAGGCAGCTCCGCTTCAGGCCGACACCACCGGGCCGGCTGAGCTTCAGGCCGACACCATCAGGCCCGACACCATCGTGCCAGACAACCAACAAGAACCTTGAAATGATGAAAAATTTTCTGAAAGTCCCCCTCATCACGCTGGTGGTCCTGCTGGCTGCCGTGGCGCTCTTCATCGTCGACCACTTCTCGTTGTCGGCCTATTTCATGCTGACCGCCTTCTATCTGTTGTGCGTCAACAAGCTGTGCAGCAGTCTCAACCCTGAAGACACGACGCATCAGCGCGCCATCACCGCCTATTTTGGCGTGTCGGTGCTCTCGCTCCTGGTGTTCTACAACTACTATCAGGCCAAAGACGATGCCTACGGCAACCTGGAGCACCATGCGCTGGAATGGAAAGGCTATCAGTTGCCGGAAAGCGGTCTGCTCTATGGCCAGAGCGCCGATGCCTTTCTGCAAGACACGGCCTCGCAGGGCACCCTGCGCTACGAGCTGCAACGGGGCGACACGGGGCAGGTGGTGGCCATACGCCTCACGGCCCACGGTCTGCGCCGCTCGTTCTTTGCGGGCAGCCGTGGGGCTTCCGACGGTGTGGCGCCGGGCTATCAGAACAAGAACACCACCTTGCCCGTGGTGCCTGCCGAGGGCATCTGTTTCGAGAACCGTGACGACAGCACCCGTCTGCGCCTGCAGATAACCGAACTGCCACAGACCACGCTCTGGCCAATGGGCGGTCCGGTACGCGACTCGGTGAGCTACATCTTTACCGTTACCGACTGGGCCGGAGACCTGCTCTGTGCCGATACCGTGACGGGCACCCTGCTCATACAGAAGAGCTACGAGCTTTCGGCGCTCATACCCATCCGCACCGTCTCGGCCTTCGGCAGCAACCTGAGCCACTACAACATCGTGCGCCAGCGCTACCGCCCTGCCGAAGGCCCCTATACCTGGAGCAATTATGGCTGGCTGAAGCGCGCCTTGGTGTATATGGCCACACGCTGGCCATTCGAGAAGGACTTCGAGACCTTCCGCGACCAGCCCTATCTCGTAGAGCAGACCGGCCCCGACACGGCCGTAAGCATCGTTGGCGACAATCAGACCGACCATTTCTTCGAGGCCCTTCTGCAGCCCGGCGACCCCTTCTTCTTAGGCTTTGGACAGGGCAGCACGCCCCGCATGTACTTCAGCAAGAATGGCCAACTGCGCTTCGACCTGCCGCAGTGGCGGCCGCTGACGGCCGAGGGCGAGCAGACGCGCATGCTCGTGTCGTCGTCGAACCACGTCATCTGCAATCCCGACGAGGTCTCGCCCTGCAACCTGCTCTTTCAGGCACCGCAGGCAGATGCTTCCGACAGCGACGAGGGCTACCAGGGCAACAACCATCTCTTTACCACTCACGTTGCCTATGCTAAGGGTCCTACCCAAGAGCAGCTGCGACTGCGCATAGACCAGGACCGCGTGGTACGGGCAGGCGAGGAGTTTCTGGTAGACTGCAAGGCCGACAGTCAGGCAAAGGCCGTCTTGCAGCTCACCGACTTCAAGCAGCAGTCATGCTTCCAGCCCTGGCCGCTGCTGCGCACCATCCTCATCTTCTTCCTGATAGCCTCGCTGTCGATTCTGGTCAGCCTGTTCATCAAGCGTGAATATGTCATGCCCGTCAACGTGGAGATGGCCTGCATGGTGCTGCTCATGGTGCTTTTCACCACACGCTATATTTTATGCTGGCGCATGTCGGTGTTCCCGCCCATGGACGAGCTTTCGCGGTTTGAGTACGACAGCTTTGTGAACAGTCGCTCGGTGTTGAGCCATCTCACCGTCGGGATGCCCTGTGCATTGCTGCTTTTCTTGCCAGTGATGAAGTTTCTGGCCCTGGCCTACAGGATATGGCAGGCCAAGGTAGCACCCAAACCCTCACTCGCTTCGGGCGAGCCTCGGCGCTGGTGGCTGCTGTGGCTGCCAGTGCTGGCCGTGCTTGTCGAGATGGTCTCGTGCCTGCTGCTGCCCCGTGGCTTCCAGATCCTGCTGCCCGTGGCCGTCTACTTCCTGCTCGACCTGCTGCTTACCAATTTCATCAACGACGAGCCTTACGACAGGCTGCAGGCAAGGTATGGCCTCGACTATGGCTTCACCTTCCCCTTCGTGCTCAACTATATCGCCCATCTGGGCCTGCTCACCATGCTCGATGCCGGCTTCGGCGTGATGTTCCTGCTCTTTGGCATCGTGCGCTACTATCTCATGTTTTGCCGATACTATGCTCATCGCGATAAGTCGCCCCATCAGTGGAAGTGGTGGGTCTTGACCGTCGTAGGCCTCGTCTTCATTCTGGCAGCCTTCTACTTCAGCACCCATATCGTGGCAGCCATGATGAACAGTGAGCCGCTCGGCGTGGCTGTGCTCACCGTGGTCGCGGCGCTGGTGCTGATGCTCTTCGTCTGGGGCATAGACCTTTCCGCAGGTCGCCAGTGGCTGAAAAAGCCCGCTTTCATCGGTGCCTCGGTGGCAGGATGCCTGCTGGCCGGATGGCTCGTGGCCATGCCTGCCTACGACTATGTGCTGGGACCCGATGGCCACTACGCCCACATGCGCTATCGCACCAAGGTGCTGGTGGAAGACTGGAAGGACATCTTGAACAACGAGCGCGTGAGCAATGCCAGCAATGTGCAGCGCTTCCGTCAGACCTCGGAGAACCAGTGGATTCTGGACCACTATTATAATAACCGCCCCAAGGGGCAGGAACGCTACTTCCAGATGCAGCCCATGAGCAGGACCGGAGCCATGTGGGGCGCACAGACCACCGACCTCTCGTTCCTGCGCTTCGGCATCGGCGAGCACGGCATGTCGTTTGCCGTGGGTCTGCTCCTGCTCATGCTGCTCGTCTATGCCATTACGTTGCGCCAGCCCCACGAACAGGCGGCAAGGCGAGAAGCGCGGCGCAACATTGCCACTGGGGCGCTGCTGCTCATTCTCATGCAGGGCATCTTCGTCTGGATGTCGGTCACCAATAAGTTCATCTTCTTCGGGCAGGACTTCCCCATGCTCTCCATGACCTCGAAGATGACCATCTACTACGTGCTCTTCCTGTTGCTCGTGGCCTGCCTCTTCTCGGTGCCCAGGCCGGCCGAGTCGGCCAGGAATCCGGTTTATAACAAAGCAGAAAAGTGGCTCGCCTCGATATTCACTGTTACGCTGGCCCTCTTCTGCGTGTTCCTCCACTGCGTTCAGGGCAACGACCGCAAGAACCGAGACGAAGAAAGCTACTCGCTCGAGCTGAACAGCGTGAAGAAGGTGCTACACGCCCACAACTCGCTGCTGAGCTACTATCAGCTGCGCTCCAACCTGGCCTACAACCAGCTGGTGCTGAGCACAGGGGGAGGATACAATCTCTATGGGCAGAAGCTGTTCAGGGACTTCAACGACAACGTGTATCTGAACCTCGACGATGAGCATGAAGGCATGGCCTCGCCCGACTGCCTGGTGCTGCTCGGGGGCGATGAGCAAGAGGCGGCCAAGCTGCCGCTGCTCACCGCCAGCAGTAATCTCTACCAGCCGCTCGTCGACTTTGCCCAGATGCGCCGCCGTCCGGCCAGTGCCCGCATGGAGATGAGTCCCGACTCGGTGACGTTGCAGTTCCGCTTCCCGGCCGACTCGCTCTATACCCCGGGGGAACGAGCCCTCATTCAAAACATCAACCAGCTCTTCGTGAGCTATCAGATAGAGAACCGCAGTCTGTATCTGGCCACCCTCTACGTGAACAGCAAGGGCAAAGAGGCTTTGAGACATGCCCAGGCCGAGAGCCGCGCCACCCTGGCCGAAAGCCGGAGCAGGCTCAACTCGAACGACTTCACGGGCATGATGCTCGACTATCAGGCCTTCCTCGACTCGGCCCGCCAGCACCGGGGGCAGCCAGGCAATGTCACCCTCGACAGCCTGCTGGCTCGCATCGACGACATAGACCATGCCCAGGGCGCTACCTTCACCAACAGCCTGATCGAGGCATATATGAAGAACTATGCCAAGAGCAATTCGCCGGGCAACATCGTCTACATGCGGCGCGACCGTGCCACCCGCTATCTGCAGTTCCACATCAACGACCGCTTCTTCGAGATTGGCGACGGTCAGCGGCTGTGGAGGGGCGATGTCGTGGCCAGCGATGCCGGGCAGGGCGACCTGCTGCTCAAGGGGTCGGGAAGCGACCGCCGGCGCATCTACGGCCAGCATGAGAGCAATGCCCACTTCGACGTGGCATGCATTCCCTCGTCGTGGCTGCAGGGCGAAAAGGACCAGTACCTCTTCCAGGCTCACCAGCCGGTAGGCCTGCAGCTGAAGTCGGAAACGCCCATCTCCTTGCCCTACCATCAGTGGTCGGCACTCAGGCTAAGCAATACCGATGGTGCAAAAATCATCGAGACGGGCGGGAGGGTAGGCCTGAGGCTGCCCGACGACCTGCACAACGTGTTTGCCAAGAACATCATGGTCAACGGCAAGCGCCGTCTGGTCTACCGGTTGGGCAAGCGCCTTTTCTGGATGAAGCCTTACAGCGACTACGTCAGCTCGGTAATGGCCGATTCCATCGGCCCGGAGTGTGAGCACCCCGAGGCCATGGCACTGAACCATATCGTGTCGCTCGACTATGGACTGAGCGACACGCTCTACCAGCTGCTCGACTCGGTGGGCTCCCACATCTACCGCAATGAGAACCGCTCCGACATGAAGGAGGCCAACCTCAGCGTGTTTGTGGGCAACAGCGACGGCGAAATCCTGGCGATGCCCGAATACAACGGCAAGGCCATGTTCAGGGTGAACCCCAACGACCAGCAGGCCATCAGCCGCTTCGAGCTGCAGTCGAACCTCTTCAGCGACTATACCGACGAGCGCAACTTGCACGGCAACCAAAACCTGCTGTCGCTCATGATAGGCCCGGGCTCGTCGCTCAAGCCGCTCACCTTCGGCGCCGTGAGCAGCACCTATGCCACCCACTGGGACCGGTTCCAGCTCGTAGGGTCCCAACAACTTGACCGAAGCCTCGGCACTTATGCCGTGAAACACTATGCCGAGCGCGATTTCAAACGCAAGGAGATCTTCACCGCGCTACGCAGCGACGAACCGGAATTTGGCGCCACCTACTCCGTGGCCGACTATCTGCGATGCTCGAGCAACTACTTCAACTCTGCCATGGTCTTTATCGGCATGTTTGGCGAAGCATCGCTGCACGACGGTATCTTCGCCCCGGCTTCCTCGCCGCTCAGAGAACGCGAGTTCCCGGTGATGAGCGTCGATGGGCGGCGGGTGAAGTTCGGCACCATTTTCCGACCGCACGATGTCGACGCACAGCCTATCCTCCTGAAGCGCTTTCAAGATAACTATGGCGTCTATGGAGTGCCTACGCTGATCGACAGTACCTATCTCGACCAGAACAGTCTGGCCCCAGCCCTGCGTGCCTATAGCCGACAGCTGGCGCGTAGCAAGGGAAATAAAAATAAGTGGCTATGGAAGAACGAGGCATGGTCGGTGGCCGAGCCCTCCTTCATCGACTTCCCGCTCTGGGCCGACGACGACCAGCTGTCATACGCTCAGAAAATCAAGACCCTCACCCTGGGCATGCGCCGCGTGGTGAGCATCTCGCCGCTGAAGATGGCCGAAATGTTCTCCCGCATGTTCCTGCTCGACAACCGTTTCCACTTCACCGTCAGCCGTCCTGCCCCATACGCCCCGAGCGTCAACTACGTGGTGCCGGCATTCGGCGGCGAGCCAGCCCGCTACCTGGCCATGCTGCAAAGCGAGCGTGGCTTCTTCCAGGGCATGAGCGAATGCCCGCGGACGGGGGGCACCGCCGATTATCTCGACGGGGTGGACAGGCGTCTGCAGGCTCACGGCCTCTTCGTCTATGCCAAGACCGGCACCATCGACACCAACAATAAGAACCAGGCCAACCTGCTTGCCGTGGTCATTACCAATGCCGACATGCGGCGCGTCACCATCAGCGGCAACCGCATGGTCACGCCCGATGGACAGCCGCTGAAGTTCTATGTGGTGTATATTGCCCAGGACAAGACATTGAAGCGCACTAAGTCGAAACTCATCAGAAAAACCTATCAGCGCCGCGTGGTCGAGACGGTTGTTTCCTCATGGCGATTCCGTAAGTTCTTCGGCCTGCAGCAAACAAATCAAACCTCGATATGATTATGAAGAAAATATTTCAAGCCTTTCTCGGCCCGCTGAAGCATATTCCCGATGCCTTCCGGCAGTTAGGACGCTGGCATCTGCTTGCCTTGTCGGCCGTATGGGGTGTGCTTCTGCTGGCTACCGTCTATGGTCTGCTCGCCACCATGCAGACGCATCCACCCCGTACCGACATCGACCAGCAGCTGTTGCGAGAGCGGCTCTTCATCAGTGTATGCACCGACAGCCTGGAGCAGCTGGCCGCCTCGCGTGGCCTCTTCTACGACGGGCCGGGATTCTTCTCCCGGCGGGCGGCCATCGGGTTGCCTGCCGCCGACCAGCCCCTGCTCTCCGAACTCGACTCGCTGCAAGCCCACTACCCCGACGAGCTGGAGATAGAAGACGGGCTGCTGTATTGCCGCACCGAGAAGATGGGTGGCACGCGCTATGTCAATATGCCGGTGGTGCTGCTCCTCCGCATGTACTTCCTGAAGCCTACGCCTGTCGACCCGCAACCATGAAGCGCGTTGCCTTATACCGCGAAGCAGACTTACAAAAGACAGATAAAACAAGAAAAAACAAAGAAAAAACTTTTAGAAGACAGGCTTTCCTTGTTTTAGGAAGATATGATGACAGAATCGTTTCTGAACCTCGAGAACATAGCGCGCAGCCAGTCGGGTGGGGTAGAGTATCACCCGTTGCTGCCATTCCTGCCCGCCAATGCCCGTGTGCTGTTTCTGGGCAGCTTCCCGCCGCAGCGCAAGCGGTGGTGCATCGACTTCTACTATCCTAACTTCATCAACGACCACTGGCGCATCGAGGGCGAGGTGTTCTTTGCCGACCGCAACCATTTCGTCGACCAGCAGGCGCACCGCTTCCGCATCGATGAAATCGTTGGTTTTTGCCGTGCGCAGGGCATCGCCTTCTTCGATACCAGCCTGGCCGTGCGGCGGCTGCAGGACAATGCCTCCGACAAGTTCCTCGAGGTGGTACAGTCCACCGATGTGGCCGCCCTCGTGGCCCGGCTGCCACGGCTGCGAGTCATCGTCACCACGGGCGAGAAGGCCACCCAGACCCTCTGCTCTACGCTCGGCATCGCCACTGTGCCCAAGGTGGGCTGCTCGGTGCCTATCCCTCTTTTCCCTGGCAGCGAAGGAGGGCAGACGGTACTCTACCGCCTGCCCTCCTCGTCGAGGGCCTATCCCCTCTCATTCGATAAAAAAGTGGAAGCCTATCGCCGCATGTTCCAGTACTGCTATGGCAGTGGCTCCCCCCTTCTTGCGCCTGTTCAGTAGCAAGAGGGGGGAGGAGCCTTGAAAAAATAAATTTCCCTCTTTTCATCGCTAATCTGCATGAATATGCATGCTGCTTTTTCGATTTTCAAGACAAACAGAATTTGTGTTTTAGAACGGCGGCAGGCTGTCGCTGACTCCCTGACAACGCCTTCGATGGCCGTCGGCGACGCAATTCAGCCCCGATTGCAACTACGTGGCGGTTCTCCTACGCCGTGTGCCCCGCTTGTTCAGCCTTCCTTAGGGTGCAATACAGCATAGATTGCCTCTCAAAACAGGCTGAATTGGAGCGCAATATAGTCTGAATTGACTCCCAAAACAGCCTGAATTGCAACATGGTCTTTCGGCTGTTTTGTAATCTTCTGACAGTCATCGGTTTGTGAACGTCGCTGAGATTCGGGAATTTCGGACGAGGCGCGGTGTGCTTCCAAATTCTGAAATCTCAGCGCTTTTCGCCGGATATTTATGCAGCATGGCGGTGCATAAATATGTTTTATTTGTTTTACGTGGTTTTCGTTAGCCCGCGAAGCAGTATTTCCCCGACGAGAAAGAAAAATCCCCCGGCAGGAAGAGAAATTCTGCCGGGGGCGTTCTTTGCTGTGGGTGCTTACTTCACGATGACCTTGTGGCCCTTTACCACGTGCACCTTGCCGGGGGCATCGATCTTGTAGATGCGACGGCCCTGCAGGTCGTAGTGCTTGGCATCGGGGTCGCTCATGGCGGCCCGCACGGACTCTATCAGATTGACATCGCTCCAGAAAACGCCGATTTCATCGGGCTGTCCGCTGGCCACGGTATATTCCACATAGGCCTTACCCTGCGGCACCACCAGTCCCTTGGCGGCACGGAGGAAGAAGAGGTCGGTGTGGCCCTGGGCACGGAAGCCACGGCTCTGTGCCGTGCTCTCGCGCAGCACGTAGACGTTGTCGGCTGTCACGGTGTAGGGAGCCTGGGCGGTGCCCGTGAGCAGGTTGCCCGTGATGGCGGCAGCCGTGGTGGCCTGGCTCATGTCGAGACGGCGGGCATCGCCCGTGCCCACGATGATGAGGCCTTCGCCGGCCTTCACCGTGCCGCTGGTGAGCTGTGTGAGGCAGAAGTGCTGCTGGTCGAAGCTGCTCACATACCATGCCTCGATGGGCAGGCTGCCCACCTCCACGTCGACGCTGGGCGAGAAGGTGCAGATGCCGTCGTCGGGCAGCAGGGCGGTGGCGCCGGGCAGCAGGGCGAAGTTCTTCGTCTGCTGGCCGTCGGTGAACCATATCTGCGACTCAGGGCTCCAGATGTAGCCGTCGGCCTGGCAGAGCACGTCGTAGGTGAGGGTTCTGTCGGCCACCTGCAGAGTGTAGCGGCCATACTGGTCGGTGGTGGCGGTGTAGGTGAGCTGGTCGCGGCTGAGCGTGACGGTGGCTCCGGCTATGGGCAGGTCGTCGACGGCACTCGTCACGCGGCCGGCAAGCACGCCGCCGGGCTGCTCGCGGAACACGGCCTCTACGGTGGCAGCCTTCGTCACGGTGAGCTGGAACGTGGGTTCGGCTGTGGTCTGCTTCTTGCCGTCGAGCGTCCAGTAGTCGAACTCATAGCCCGTCTGAGGCTGGGCGGTGAGGGCGAGCGTGGTGCCGTAGGCATAGCGGCCGGTGCCGCCACCCTGAACGGTGCCGCCCTCTGCCGGGGCAGCGGTGATGGTCACGTCGAAATACTTGGGCACAAACACGGCGGTGAGCGTGGTGCTGCTCTTGGCGCTGTAGCTGAACGAGGGCTGCTCGCTCACCGTGGCGGCCAGGCCGCTGGCCAGCGGCGATGCCTCGGTCCACTTCTGGAAGTCGTAGCCCTCGTTGGCGGTGGCGGTGAGCGTCAGGGGCTTGCCAAAGTCGTAGGCGCCCGAGGCCGGGGCCACGGTGCCGCCCTCGGCGGGCTGTGCCACGATGGCGAGGGAAACCTTGCCACCGGCATACTGCACCCAGGTGGCCTGGCGTCCGGCACCGCCCTCGAAGCCTTCGGCATCGGTGATGGTGGCCGTCTGCACGGTGAGCACGTAGTAGCCGTCGGCGGCGGTCAGGGCCGAGAGGTCGAGGGTGTATTGCGTGTCGCTCTGCTTGGCTATGCCGATCTGCTTGGTGTCGAGCGGTGCGCCCTGACAGGTCAGCGAGAGGTCGTCGGCGGTGAAGGTCTCGGCCTTGATGGCCTTGTTGAAGGTCACGGAGACCTGGCGGAGCGGCTCCTGCTGCAGGGTGCCCTCGGCGGGCACGCCGCCGATGGCTTCAACGGCCAGCTCCGTCTGTGGGCGCGGGGCGAAGGTAAGCAGGTAGGTGTCGCCCGTGAGTGGCAGGTTGGCCACGAAGTGCAGGCGTGCGTCCTTCACCGGCTCACGTCCGTCGCGGATGGTCCAGGCCGTCTGCCAGACGTTGTCGAGGGGCAGCTGTTGGCCGTCGCTCTGTCGCACGATGGAAGCGAGCTTCTGGCGGCCGGCGGTGGGGTCGAGCAGCGAGCCGTAGCACCAGCCGGCCTGGGTGGGCAGCATGGTGAGGGCGTAGCTGTCGCCGGTGGTCTTGGTGACGGCGGCCTCGCCGATGATGGCTACCGAGGCCTGGGTGGCGTCGGTGAAGTAGAGGGCATCGGGCTGGTCGTCGCTGTCGGCCACGTCGTTCACGAGGAAGGCGCGGGCTGCCGTCGTGCCTGTCGCTTCTCCGGCAGGGGCTGCTGCCGCCGTGCCTGCCGCTTCTCCGGCAGGGGCTGCCGCCGTGCCTGTCGCTTCTCCGGCAGGGGTAAAGCCATGTACCAGCTCGTGGATGGAAACGCGGTCGAGCAGCGAGAGGTCTTCGTTGCCATAGCTGGTGACGTGGGTGGCCTCGATATCGTAGTCGATGAAGTGGCCGAGCAGGGTGCTCTGCAGCCACCACTGGGCGTAGGCCTGCGAGTGGGCGGCAATGGTGCCGAAGTCGGTGGGAATGGTCTCGCCCATGGCGAGCACCTTCTCCTGCCCGTTGAGCTGCGAGGAGAGGAACTCGAAGTTGATGTAGAGGCCCTTCTCGTTTTCTACGATCTTCGGCTGGGCGGTGGCCATGCGCACGTTGGTGGCGTCGCCGTAGCCCTTGTTGTTGATGATCACGGCAAACTCGGCCGGCACCATCGGCTCCACCTCTTCGGTGAGGGCGTTGTCGCCCATGATGTCGCGCTGCATGAAGTAAGTGAGGTCAAGCTCCGGCGAGGGCTTCACGGTGAGTGTCACGGGGTAAAGCTCGCGCGTCACCTCGAGGTCGGTGTAGGGGTCTACGTAAGAGAGCGTGCCGCCGAAGCTATAGTCGACGGGCTCTTCCGGTGCCGCATATTTCGACGGTATGAAGATGATGGTGGCCGTGCCGGTGCTGTCGGTGCCGAGGCGCCAGCCGCTGTCCATGGCGAGGTCGCCCTTGAAGCCGGCGAGGCTCTCGGCGTGGATCTCGAACTCGCGGGCCGTGGCCACCTGCTGTGTGCGGCTGTTGGTGGCGTTGAGCTTCAGCCTCACGTTGGTCATGGCCTGGGTCTTGTTGCCGTTGTACACGGTGAGCGTGCCACGGAAGGCCTGGCGGGTCATGGTCATGGTCTGGTTGATTTGCAGCGAGACGGTAGAGCAGACGCTGTTGCCCTTGTTCTCGGCATTCTCCTGGAACTTCATCGACTCCTTGATCCACATCTCGTCGGTGCTCTTGTAGCCCATCTGTCGCGAAGCCTCTTCGGCCTTCTCGATGAGGTCTACATACTTCTCGAAGTCTTCCACGTGTATGCGGTTCTCGGCCTCGGTGCCATTGTCGGCGTAGGCCGTCGAGTTGTTCATGCGCTCAACGAAGGCCTCGAGCTGTGCCTCGGTGATGCCCTGCGGCTTGGCCGGCCGCAGTTGCTCGGCGGTGATGGTGCCCTGCTGCTTGAGGGCGGCATCGAGCACATTGTAGAGTTCCTGGTCGGTAGACTCGGTGAGCCAAGCCTCTTCGCCGAAGATCTCGAGCATGATGGCGTTGTAGGCCCAGAGCTCCTGTGCCGGAATCTCGGCTGCCAGGCGGTAGCTGGTGAGCCAGTTGGGCTCGGCGGCCGGTGCCCTCTTGACGCGTGCTGCCGGTGCCCTCCAGCTGAAGGGCGTGAAGGCCATCGTCTCGTCGTGCTCGCCGCACGGCTCGGTGAGGCTGATGAGGCAGTTTACCACGTTGATGGTGGTGCCGGCAATGCCGCAGGCGGCGGCGATGGTGCCAGTGACGGCGGTACTGAGCCCGAGGGTGCCCAGGGTGGCGGCCAGCGATGCCTCGGTGCAGAACTCAAGCGCACAGCCTACGCCGGTGAGGGCACAGGTGGTCTTGTAGCGCCAGTCGGCATTTGGCTTGTAGTCGCGGTAGCAGGTGGTGAGACCGTAGGCGCAGCCATACTTGGGCACGAAGGAGTAGGCACAGTCGCGCCACTTCTCCAGATAGGTGTTGGTGCAGGGGTCGCAGTCTTTCTCGATAGACACCTGTCCGCCGTTGGAACCGGCGTTGTAGCTATCGCCGCTGTCGCCGCCGGGTGAGCCGAGACCCTGACCGTAGATGGTGTACCAGCTGCGGTTGTCGGCTTTACACTTCTTATTGACCTGAATGGTGTGTGGGTACCAGCCGCGTTTGCCGTCGGGACCGCACTCGTAGCGGTAGTCGGTGGCGGTGGGCACAATGCAGGGCTTCTCTGGGCCGCTCTTCGACATCTGCGTGCCCCAGCCCAGGCCGGAGCCGCCGGGGTAGGTGGGGTCGTCGGCCCCCTGCTCCATGGCCTGGTCGTGGGTGAGTCGTGTCACCTTGACGGTGATGTCGGCCTCGCCGCCGGGGTCGAGGGTGAGGTTCTCGAACTGCGTGACCTCCCATTTGTAGTCGCCGGTGGTCCAGGTGGGCAAGCCGTAGCTCACGTCGTAGACGGTGACGGAGCCCTTGTTCTTGAGCTTCACGGTGTGGCTGCGGCTGTCGCCGATGTTCATCGTGCCTACGTCGGCCATGTCGTCGGGCTCGGTCACTTCTACCACGGGCTGGGTGGTGGAGTTGGAATTGAAGTCCCAGCTCCATTCCGTCACGGAGAAGGTGCGGTCTTTCAGTCCATGGGTGTCGGTGTTGCTGCCCATGCGTGTCACCTTCACGGGAATGACGTAGCTCTGCTGAGGAGCCAGCGTGAGGTCCTTGCTCTCTACCATCGGCTCCCATCGGCAGCCCGCGATGCGCTCCTGCACGGTGTAGTTGGTGGCGTTGGCGGTGATGAGGCCCTTGTTGGTGAGTATAGCCTGGTAGACCTGGCTCTCGCCGGCGCCGAGCTGCTCGATGTCGAGATAGTCGGGCTCGATGACCTCTACCACAGGGGCGGGCACGTTGGTCTCATAGCGCACGGTGGTGACGATGTTGTATTCGTCTTCCACCTCGGTCTCCACCACATCCCAGCTCACAGCGATGGCCTGATAGCTCAGGCATACCACCTTGCTGGTGGTGCGGCTGGGGTCTACGAGGATGTTGTTCTTGTAAGAGTCGTGGTTGTCGGCCGTGACGTTGAGCTGGTAGTAGCCCTCGGGCAGGTCGATGCTCCAGGTGCCGTCGTCGCCGCTCTTGCCCTGCGCTACAATGGCCCCGGTGACGGGGTTGCGCAGCACAATCTGTGCGCCGGCCACGTGGGGAGCCTCGTCAGTGTAGTAGGTGTACTCGTCGGTGACGTCGACGAGCAGCGTGCCGGTGGCATCGGAGACGGGCGTCACGTTGAAGTCGATGTAGGTGCCGTTGCCATTCTCGCAGTTGATGCCGATGCGGCCGGTGACGGGCACGTTGAGCTGCATGTCGGCCGTGGGCGTGAGGCGCAGCACCACGGTGGCGGTGTCGTTCTGGTTGAGGCCCGGCATGGTGGCTCCGGTGAGGGCCTGCATCCACGAGGGCAGGGCGAGCGTGATCTTGCCAGAGTTGCCACGGCCGTTGTTGGCCACGGTGAAGCTGTAGTCGCGGCCCTGGTCGCGGAGCATCGTGGTGATGAGCTGATGGGAAGCCACGACGAGGTTGCCCTTAGCCGTGCGGGCGTAGTAGTAGATGGTGATGTCGAGCTGTGCGCCCTCCTTCGAGGTGACGCGCACCACGAGCGGCTGCCAGTCGTTGCCGGGCGTGGGCTCGGTGCCGCTGATGCGGTAGGTGAGCGTGGTCTGGCCGTTGGCGGCAAGCGAGGAGGCGAGGTCGAAGTCCATGGTCACGTCGGCCGGGCCGGAGAGCTTCTCAGCCTTCAGGCCGCTGAGGGCCAGCGTGCCGGGGTTCACGAGGTCGATGGTGCCCTGGCGCGTCTCGCCCAGCGTCACGTCTTCGGTGATGTAGCCCTGCGAGGCGCGGCGCAAGCCGTAGACATCGAAGGTGGCCTGCTCCTCGGTGGTGGTGTCGCCGGGGAAGCAGGCTCCCACGATGAAGTGACCCGACTGGAGGCCGTAGGGCACCCACTCCAGGGTGAAGGCTCCGTCCATGTCGGTGGTCACTTGTGCTGTCTGGCGTGCCCCGTCGTTGATGAAATACACCTCGATGGCGGCCGAGGCGGTGCGGGCACCCGACAGCTGACCAGTAATGATAATCTTTTCTCCTTGCTTATATACCTTCTTGTCGGTCGTCACCGTGGCGGTGAAGGGCGAGGTGGCATTGACCTGCACGTCGGCCGAGGTGTTGTTGCTATACACCAGCTCGGTGATGTCGCGGTTTTCGTTTGCCACGGCATAGAAGGTCTGCGTGCCCACCTCGTCGGTGAGCGCCACGCGGCGCACCACGTCGAGCGTCTCTCCCACGGCCACTGCCTGCTCGGTGCGTATGGTTCCGAGCGGCTCGGCCTGCGAGCGGCGGTAGAACTTGACGGTGGTGCCTGCTGGCAGCGGGGCGGCACCGTCGTTGACGAGAGTGGCGGTCAGCTCGATGGTGCTGCCTATCACGGCCTCAGCGGGAGAGGCCTTGAGGGCGGCGATGCGCACGTCGGGCAGCGTCTGGTCGGTAATGAGCACATAGCAGGTGGCCGAGGCATAGCCGCTGGCCGCGATGGTGAACACCACGGTGCGCGAGTCGCCGCTCACGTCGTTTGGCTTCGATGTCACCTCGACGGTGGCCTGCTGCTGCCCGGCGGCAATGGTGACGCTCTTCGGGTAGCTGAGCCCCTCGTCGTAGTCGCTCGAGAGGGTCACGGTGAGCGGAGCGGCGGTGTCGGTGGTGTTACGCTGCAGGGTGAGGGTGGTGGTGTCGCCCTCCTTCACGGTGGCTGCCTGCGAGCTGAGCGAGAGCGAGAGACCGTCGTTGTCGAGCACGGTGAGCTGAGCGGTGACGGCACCGGCCTGCTCGCCCGAGGCGGAACAGCTGCACGACGACACCCACACACCAGCGGTGACATGATAGGTGCGGTCGCCATCCTGGATGATGTTGTCGACAGGGCCGAGCTGGAAGTACACCTCCTCGACGCCCTTTGCCATCTCGATGGAGCGGTTGCTGTAGTAGAGTCCGCCATTGCTGTCGTCGCTGAGGCGCACGGTAATCTTCGTGTCGGTCTTGCCGGTGCGGCGCAGCACGGCCGAGACGGCCGTGGGGCCGGCATTTTCGCTCACGGTGCCGGGAGTGAGCGTCAGCGTGAGCACGGGCATGTCGTTGTCTTGCACGATGACGATGGCCTCGCCCTTGGTGTAGCGCTGTGCCGAGACGGTGAAGGTGTTGGCCTGCTCAAGGTTGGGCACGTCGTTGTCGACGGCCACCACGTTGATGGTCACCGACTGCTGGCCGGCGGGAATGACTGCCTGCGAGGGGAAGCTGAAGCGCCGGGTGTCTTCGCTGCTGATCTGCACGGACACATCCTGCGTCACGGCCTTCGGGGCGCTGATGGTGAGCTGGAAGGTCTCGCCCTCCTGCACCACGCTCTGCGACGCCTTCACGGTGAGGGGCGGGAACTCGTTGTCTTCGATGATGAGCTTCGCGGTGGCGGGCTCGTAGCTGTCGCCCGAGACAGAGAGCGTCACGATGGAGTCGGCATCGACCACGTCGTTGTCCTGCACGTCGATGTAGAACACCACGCCCGACTGTCCGGCGGGAATGGTCACGTTCTCAGGCATGGCGAGGCGGTTGTCGGCTGGTGTCTTCTTTATGCTGAACGTGCGGGTGACGTCCCACCGTCCGCTGCGCGAGAGCTTGGCAGTGATGCGCTCGCCGCTGTTTTCGGCCACGCGCTGACGCGAGAGCTCGAGAGTGAGGCACTTGGCCACGTCGATGTTGTTCTGGCTCAAGGCGCTGTTGTTGTCTTGCAGCGAGGGGTGCTCGCCGGTCTTCTCGTAGGGCACGACGGTCACCTGCACCTTGGCCACACCGTCGATGCCTAAGTAGGCGGGCACGTCGATCTCGGCCTTACGGTCCACGCTGGCCTTGGCGGCAAGCGTCTCGCTATAGTAGGTGGTGGCGATGGTCTTGGTAAGGGTGCCCGTGAGGTTTGTGAGGGCTATCTGCTCGCTCCATCCGTCGCCGGTGGCCTGGGTGCCGATGTTCTGCACCTGCCACGACACGGTGAGCTTGTCGCCGGCATTGATGGTGGCGGGAGCGAAGGTGATGGCCGTGGGCGCGAGGTCGGGGCGCGGTATCTCCTCGACGGTGATGAGGCCGTTCTTTTGGCCAGTGGCAACGTTCTGCTTCTGGCGGTCGCTGAGCGTCACGCTGCCGTCGATGAGATAGACGGGCAGCTTCGACTCGTTGGCCAGCCCTATGGGCAGGGGCAGCTGCAGGGTGAGCAGCGTGCCTTCGCGGTCGATGATGAGCTGGTTGTCGTCGCTGAAGACGATGATGCGGTAGACGTGGTAGGTGCTCACGCCGCCATGGGTGGCGGGGTCGCGCCACTGGGTGCCGGTCTTGCGGCTCACGGCCCGGTGGTAGGGAGCACGGTTGGGCGCCAGCTGCACGAGGGCGTTGCCGCCATCGTCGGTGGAAAGCTCGTAGGGCACGGCGATGTCGAACTGCACACCGGCGATGTCGGCCTGGTTCTCCAGCAGGATAGGCAGGCTGACGGTCTTGCCCGCCGGATACTTCACCGAGTCTACGCGCAGCACATTGGCTGCGCTGATAGCGCAGCTTACCAGACAGAGGAGTGCTGATAATAGGTGGAATCTGAGGTGTTTCATATCGTTGTGTTCTTTTTTTGTTGCTTATACTATATGCTGGCAAGGGCTATTTCTTCACCTTTATCTGCTTGCCATCGACAGTGATGAGGTAGATGCCCTTGGGCAGCTGCTCCCAGGTGGCGTTGAGGCGACGGCCGTTGAGGTCGAAGACGGGGCCTTCGGGCTGAGGCGATGCCTCGGCATGCCTGACGGCGGTGGTGGTGCCGTCGGTGACGATGCCGAGACGGCGGGCCAGCGGGTCGCTGAGCACGACCTCGCCGATGGCGGCTCCGGCGGGCAGGGCCTTGAGCAGGCTGTGGGAACCGGGGGCGAGGGTGCGGCCCTGGGGCGAGTAGACAACGACGCGCACGCCATCGGCCACGGGGCGCATGGCTACGGAGAAGAGGTCCTTCACGTCGGCAGCGAGGCGCAGCTGCCCTTGCGTGGCACCATAGACGGTGAACTGCAGGGCGGCCGCCTCGGCGCTGTTGTGCAGGGTGAGGCCCTCGGCCGAGAGCGAAAGCAGGTTGTCGGCCTCGCCACCATTTATATTATAGCTGCGGGCGAGGGTAGCGGCGGGCTGCTCGTAGCTCAGGATATAGTCTACAGAGCCGATGATGTCGGCGACGTTGATCTTCTTGTCGCCATTGTCGTCGGCGGCGGTGAAGTTGTAGAGCTGCTCGTTGGGCTTGCGGTCGTTGAGGGCGTAGTAGATGACGCTCTGCAGGTCGAGGGCATCGACGGTCTGGTCGGCGTTCACGTCGCCGTCCTGCCAGTCGAAGCGCAGGATATAGGTGTTGGGACACCACCACGAGTCGCCGTGGGTATAGGCGGCGGGCTGACCCTTGGGTGCGGTGAGCACGTAGTTGCTGTTGCCGGCATAGAGGCCCCAGAGGCCGTCGACAAGCTGCAGCTCCCAGTCGCTGCTGCTCAGGCTGCCGTTGCTGTTGCGGTAGTAGCGATAGAGCGAGGTGGGGCTGTAGCCGTGGTCGCCGTGGTCGTGGCGGTAGGTCTGCAGACTGTTCCACTCGATGGCGGCGGGAATGCCGGGTGTGAGGTCGACGACTGCCTCGGCATCGAGCTCCTCGGGCACCACCACCTCCTTGGTCTTGTAGTCTATGAACTGGTAGCCCTTCGAGAGGTTGCGGTCGGTGAGGATGGTGTTTGGCAGCACCTCGGAGAAGGCCGTGAGGCGGTTGTAGCTCAGGTCTGCCTTGGCCACGTTTGGCAGGCGGCTGAGGAAGGCGCTGGCATCGCCGGTGAGCTGGTTGCCCATGAGGTTGACGTCGGTGATGGTTGGCGCGATTAAATCGCGCTCCACAAGCACCTGGCCGAGGTCACCACGGAGGGCGTTGTTGCTCAGGTTGAGCGACTGGAGGTTTCGCAGCAGGAAGATGGAGTCGGGCAGCTGGCCGGTGAGGCCCTGGCCGGAGAGGTCGATGGCGGTGATGGCGTAGGTCACCGATGTGGTGCCGCCCACCTTCGCGGTGGTCACGCCCTTCCACTTGCCGGTGGCATGGTGGTCGTTGGCGAGGTCCCACTTATTGGTCCAGTTCTTGCCGTCGAGCTTGCTGTAGATGGTCTGCAGCACGGCATAGTCGAGCTCGCGCAGCACGTCGCCGGTATAGAAGCCGCGTATCTCCTTGAACTCCTTCCATACGTCGGCCTGCTGGTAGAGGGCTATCTGCTCCTCGGGCACCTCGAGCACGCAGTTCTTGCGGAAAGAAAAATAGTAGGGATTGCACTTGGGCGGCGTGCCGAAGTAGAGGCGCAGCAGCTGCAGCGAGTCGCAGCCGTTCATGGCGGTGAATTCGGTGTACTCCTCTACATCCTCATTGCGGCCCATGTGTACGGTCTTGAGATGCTTGCAGTATTCCAGGAAATAGGCACCGGGCGCGGTGGTGATGCCGTCGGGCACACGGAAGCTCTGCAGCTGTGTGCGCGAGAAGGCATATCTTTCAATCTTCGACAGCTCGTCGGGCAGCACGATCGAGGTGAGGCCCGAGCGCTGGAAGGCGGCATAGCCTATCTCGCGCATGGCGTCGGGGATGGTGATGCCGGTGAGCGAGGGGCAGTCCTGGAACATGTAGTTGGGGATGCGCGTCATGTCCTGCGGCAGGCGCACGGTAGTGAGTGAGTCGCAGTGGTAGCAGATGTCGGTGCCCCAGGAGGTGATGCCCTCGGGGAAGGAGATGCCCAGGATGTTGCTCTCGCGGAAGGCATCGCCCTCCACGGTCTTCACGCCTTCGGGCACTACCACGCGGCCCTTGAAGCTCTTCATGCCGGCAAACGACCAGCTGGTGATGGCGGTGAGCCCCTGGGGCAGCTGGAAGAAGGGCAGGCTCTCGCAGCCACGGAAGGCGTTGTACTCAATCGAGGTGATATTGTTGCCCACCTCGATGCTCTTCAGCGCCTTGCAGCCGTAGAAAGCATCGTGGAGAATGGTGTTGATGCCCGGGTGCATGGCGACGGTGGTAAGGCTTTCGCAGCCCTCGCAGTAGTCGTAGGGCACGTAGTCGATGCCCGTGGGCACGTTGATGCTTTGCAGCTGCTTGCAGTCCTGGAACACTGCCCAGCCTATCTCGGTGACGTTGTTGGGCACGACGACATCCTTTAGTGCCGTGCCGTAGAAAGCATAGTTGCCGATAGTGGCGAGTGCCGACTGTTCGGCGAGGTTGATGGTGGCCAGGCGCTTGCAGCCGTTGAAGGCGCTCTCGCCTATGCTCGTGGTGCCGCTGGCCAGGGCGACGGTGGTGAGGGCGTCGCAGCTCTCGAGCACGCATCCCTCCACCTGCTTGATGTTCTGCGGGAAGCGGAAGGAGCGCAGCGAGTCGCAGTTGTAAAAGGCGTTGTCACCAATGCGGGTGACGGTCTGGGGCAGCACGGCCTGCTCGATGAGGTAGCAGTCGGCAAAGGCATAGGAGCTGATTGTCTGGAGACTGTTGCCGAAGGTCACGCTGGGTGCCACGCGGTTGCTCCTAAAAGCCTGGTAGCCGATGGTGGTGCAGCTGTTGGGAATGGCGATGGGAGTCTGGCGCTTGTAGTTGTTGTAGAAGGCATACTCGTCGATGGTCTCCACGCTGGTAGGAATGTTGACATCGAGCAGCTCGTAGTCTTCGCTGAAGGCCGAGCCGCCAATATAGGTGATGCCATTGGGCAGCGAGGCCTTCTGCAGCTTCTCGCAGTGCCAGAAGGTGTACTCCTCGATGCGCTTTACGCCCGATGGAATCGTGATATTTTTCAGTCCGGCGAAGTGGAAGGCATAGCGCCCTATCTCGGTGACGGTCGAGGGAATGTTGACCTCGGCGAGGCGGAAGGTGCGTATGCGGTCCTGGGCAAAGGCATAGTCGCCGATGCGGGTGATGCCGTTGGGCAGCACCACGGCTTCGAGCATGGGCATGTTGTAGAACATGGCGTAGCCCACCACGTTGTTCTCAGTCTCCCACGGGCCGTAGTAGGTTGCCACGGTGGCGGTTCCGTTGTTGCTCACGTCCCACTGGTTGTATTTGTCGCCTCCGCTGACGATGCGTGCGTTCTTCAGGTCGAGGCGGCGCAGCACGGGGAACGACGAGTGCAGGTAGTTGATGTCGGTGCCGTTGATGGGGCCGCTGATGGTGAGTTCCTGCATGTTCTGCGCCAGGTCCTCGGGCACCTTGCCCTGCAGCTGTCCGCCGGCGGTGGTGGTCACGGCAATGGCGCTCTGCGCACCGATGGAAATGATGCGGTAGTTCTTCGTAAAGTCGTTGGTGCGATAGACGTCTGCCAGGTCGGCATGCACATAGAGCACGACGTTGTCGGGCATCCAGATGTTTCGCGGGAAGGGATAGTTCACGCCAGGCAGCGTGACCTTCTGCAGCTTTTCACAATTGCTGAAGAGGTAGTAGTCGTTGGCCAGTTGTTCGAGCGCGGTGCCGAAGCTGATCTCTGTGAGCTCGCGGCAGTAACCGAAGGCACCATTCTCAACGGTCTTCACGGTGTTGGGCAGGGCGAGCTTCTGCAGCGAGGGGCAGTAGTAGAAGCACTCCCCCGGGATGTTGGTGATGGGCGACCCCTCGGCGAAGGTGAACGTCTGCAGGCAGTCGCAGCTGCGGAAGGCTGCCTTTCCCAGAGAGGTGACACCCTTGGGCAGGGTGACCGAGATGAGACTGTCGCTCTCGCTGAACGCATATTCGTCGATGACGAGGTCGCTCACGCCGGCATCGATGTTCACCTGCTTCAGGTGGTAGTTGTTGGCGAAGGCATAGCTGCCTATGCGCTTCACGCCCGCGCCTATATTAATAGTGGTGAGCTTTCCGTCGTTGTAGCTTCGGTAGATGCCGTTGGGCACCTCGGCGGCGAGCCAGGTGATGGTCTCCAGGCCCAGGCAGTAGGCCAGGATGTCGCCGTTGCCAAAGTCCTCGACCGATGCCGGTATGGTGATGTGCTGCAGTGCGCGGCAGTTGTAGAATGCGCGGTACATGAGATGCTTCAGCTGCGTGGCCGCCTCGAGGTTGATGCGCTCCAGCGCTGTACAGCCGAGGAAGGCATACTGGCCGATGTAGTCGAGCCGGCTGCCCGTGGCCAGGGTCACGGTGCGCAGCGAGTCGATGCTGTTGAAGGCAGACTCCTCGATGGTGGCGACTTTGGCGGGGATGGCGAGCTGGCGCAGCTGGTCGCAGTTTTCGAAGGCTTTGTTCTTGATGGTGGTGAGCTGAGTGCAGCTGCCCAGGTTCAGGCTCTCCAGCGCGGAGCAGCCCTGGAAAGCCATGGTGCCGATGGTCTGGAGCTTGGCGTTGAGGGTGACGCTCTGCAGCTTCCGGCAGTAGTAGAAGGCATCGCGGGCAGTACCGTCGGCACCGCCCACGGCCACGATGTTCTGTCCGAAGGTGACGGAGACGAGGTTGTCGCGGTTGCGCACCGAGCCGCCGACGTATTTCACCTCATGGCTCTTTCCGTTGGCATCGGTCACGCTGGCGGCAATGACGATGCGGCCGGCCTTCGCCTCGTCGGCGGCATACTTGCTGATGCCGTAGAAGGTGGCCGGGCCGTCGGCGTCGAAGGTGTAGGTGAGCTCGTTGCCGTTCGGGTCGGCCACCACCACCTGGTCGGCCAGGGCCGACAGCGGAGACAGCAGGCCGCACAGCAAGAGCGACAGGCTACGACGACGCAGTTGTGTAATGTTAAGGTTATTCATAAGCGTTGTGGTTTATAAAATTTGCAAATTAATTCTGCGTACAAATATAAACAGAATTTTCCAAAGAGTAGATTACAAATTCGCAGAACGATATTTCAAATTTGCAGAAAATGCAATTTCGCTATACATTTCCGGCAATTTTGATGTAAAAATGTATTGACTACAGGGTGGCCATGCGCAAATATTCAGATGGGGTGAGCCCCACCTCTCGCTTGAATGCGTTGATGAAGGCTGTGCGGCTCTTGAAACCCACGCTGCTGGCTATCGCTTCGATGGTGATATGGCTATAATGGTCGGTTTCATCGCTCATTCGGCGGCATGCCTCCTTGATGCGAGCGGCAGCGAGCACCGCGCTGAAGCCCGTGCCGTAGCACTCGTTGATGACTTGCGATACGTATGTGGTGTTCGAGTCGGCCCGTCGGGCGAGCTTTGCCAGCGTGAAGTCTTGCTGGCATATCTCTTCGGGGGTGGCCAGAATCTCCTGGATACGGAAGGTGAGGGCAGCCTTCTGCTCGTCGCTCAGGCTGCTGCGGTGATACTTCAGCAGGCGCTGGTTCTCCTGCTCGGCGCGCTGCAGCTGGCGGCTCTTGTCGTAGAGTATGCGGTTGCGGCGTTGCAGCTCGCGGTTCTTGCGCCATAAGAGCACTGCCGACAATATCACTACCAGCATCACAATGCCCACTGCCAGAAGCACCAGCTGCTGCAGGCGCTGACGCTCTGAGAGCATGTGGGCCCGCTCCTGCTCCTTTTTCAGCTCGTGTATATAGTTCAGCTCGGCAATGTTTACCAGACGGTTGGCATGCAGTTGCTCTTTCTTCTCGAGATACTGCATCTGGTAGTGCTGTTGCATGTCGGGCATGTCCATACGTCCATAGCACTGCGCCAGCAGCTTGCAGATGTTGGCATCCTGGTCGCTCAGCTGCGAGCGCTCGGTGCGTGCCAGTGCCAGGAGCAGGTATTCCGACTCTTGCTCCAGGCTGTCTTGCTCGTGGTAGGTGTGGGCAATGCTCAGGTAGGTGGCGATGGTGTCGCGCTCGGCTTCCCAGCGGGCGCTCACCACGGGCAGCTGCTGGCGGAAATAGTGGCGCGCCTGACCGTAATGCCCCTGTTGCAAGGCCTGCATGGCCTGTAGCTGCAGACGCACATACTGCAGGTCGGGCGTGCTGTCGGGAATATGGGGCGAAAAAAGTATCTCGCGGTAGGGTTCCACGTCGAGCGTGTAGTTCTGGTTGGAAAGGTTGAAGAACGCGGTGGTCATCAGCTCCCAGTTGCGTTGCTCCACGGCTCGCTCTATGCATTGCTCGAAAAGCGTCTGGGCATGCTCCACCATCGTGGCCGACTGGTAGCTCGTGCCATAGTCGTTGAGCAGGTCGCCCAGGTTCACCATTATGACGGGCAGAAACTCGTCGTAGCCGGCCTGCTCGCAAAGGTCGTAGGCACGGGTGAAGTATTCGTAGGCTTGTATGTATTCGAAAAAGAAGTATTTATACACACAGGCGCAGTTGTTCAGCGCCCGTATGCGCTGGCGCAGCTCTTCGGGCGTGGCGTTTTCTTGGTAGCGCTCGCCCACAATGGCAAAGCAGGCGAGGGCCTTGTTGCCTTGCCGCTGCTCGAACAGCTGGCGGCCGCGCTGCATGAGCTGTTCCGAAGGCATGCGCGACAGCGTGTCGTAGTTCTCGGCAACCACCTGTCCATGTGACACTGAAGCTGAAAGAAACAGAACAAACAAGAATAACAGGACTCGTGCCATCGTCCTGTTATTCCTTCCATTCTTTGTTTTCTCAGCTCTATTCATTGCATTGTCTTATTCAGGGTTGAGGGGTCAGAACATTCGCGATACCCTTCGGATGCCCTCTACGAGCACATCGATTTCCTCTTTGGTGTTGTAGAGGCCGAAGGAAGCTCGCACGGTGCCGGTCACTCCTAAACGCTGCATGAGCGGGTGGGCGCAGTGGTGACCCGTGCGCACGGCGATGCCCAGACGGTCGAGTAGGGTGCCCATGTCGAGGTGATGTATGTTGCCCACGAGAAACGATACCACGGCATCTTTATGCTCTGCCTCGCCAAAAATCCTCATTCCATCGATGGTTTTTAACTGCTCGGTGCAGTAGCGGGTGAGGGCTTGCTCGTGGGCCTGTATGTTGTCGAGGCCTATAGCACAGAGGTAGTCTATGGCAGTGGCAAGGCCGTGGGTGGCCACGTAGTCGGGCGTGCCAGCTTCGAACTTCAGTGGCGGCCGCTCGAAGGTGGTGTGCTGCCACGACACTTGGTCGATCATTTCGCCGCCACCTTGATAGGGGGGCAGCTTCTCGAGCCACTCTTCCTTGCCATAGAGCACGCCGATGCCCGTGGGGCCATACATCTTATGTCCGCTGAAGCAGAGGAAGTCGCAGTCCATGGCCTGCACGTCAAGCGGGAGGTGGGGGGCGCTCTGTGCGGCGTCGATCAGCACGGGGATGCCCCGCTCGTGGCATTTTTTCACGATTTCATCGACAGGGTTCACCGTCCCCAATACATTGCTCACGTGGCAGAGAGCCACGAGGCGGGTGCGCTCGTTCAGTAGGGGGGTGGCGTTGCTTCCAGCGGCGCTGCTTTCTGCCGTTTTGCTTTCAGCCGTTTTGCTTTCAGCCGCGATAGAATCGCGGCCCACAACGACCGCTGCGCCTTGGTTTCTGTGGGCCTCGATTCCTTCGAGGCTATCATTCGCCATGCCAAGGCCATCGAGCAGCAGCTCGCCCCGCTCTGTGATGGGCAGGTGGCGCACCACGATGCCCCGCTTCTGGGCCTGCAGCTGCCATGGCACGATGTTGGAATGGTGCTCCATGTCGGTGACAAGCACCTCGTCGCCCTCTTTCATGAATGTCTCGCAGAAGGTCTGCGCCACGAGGTTGATGCTTTCGGTGGTGCCACGGGTGAAGACCACCTCCGTAGTGCTGCGTGCGTTGATGAACTGGCGCACCTTCTCGCGCGCTGCCTCGTGCAGGTCGGTGGCTTGCTGCGAGAGGTAGTGTACGCCACGGTGCACGTTGGCATTCACGTTGAGGTATTCCTCGCGCATGGCGTCGAGCACCTGCAGCGGCTTCTGTGTGGTGGCCGCATTGTCGAGATAGACCAGCGGACGGCCATACACCTGCCGCGAGAGGATGGGGAAGTCGTCGCGTATCTTCTTTACGTCGTATGTCATAATTTTGCCTTTTATATATTGCCTACTGGCAGAGCTTGCAGCCCTCACACTTGCTCAGTTCGCCACGGAAGCGCTTGTCGATGAGATGGTGCAGACGGTCGCGCAGGGGGACGAGGTCGATCTGGTCGACCACCTCGCGCACGAAGGCCACCTGCAGCAGCATGCGGGCCTCGCGTTCGGGTATGCCTCGCTGACGCATGTAGAACAGAGCTTGATCGCTGAGCTGGCCCACCGTGGAGCCATGCGCGCACTTCACGTCGTCGGCATAAATCTCAAGCATGGGCTGCGTGTACATGTGAGCCTCGTGTGTAGAGGTCAGGTTCTGGTTGGTCATCTGCGAGGTGGTCTTCTGTGCTCCATGGGCCACGTAGACGCGCCCGGCAAAGGCACCAGTGGCCTGGCCATCGAGCACATATTTATACAGCTCGTTCGAGGTGCAGTGCTGAGCCTGATGGGTGATGAGCGTGTTGTTGTCTACATGCTGTTGCTTGTCGGCAATGACACATCCGCCCAGCTGGCACTCGGCACCATCGCCCGCCAGCACGAGGTCGAGCTTGTTGCGGGTTACGCCATTGTGGAGCGTTATCACATGATGGCGCACGCTGCTCGACCGTTCCTGCCTTACGTAGACATTGCTCAGCCGCACATTCTTGGCATGGGTCTCCTCCAGACAATACATATCGACCTTGGCGTTGACACCGGCAAATACCTCGATGACCTGAGTGGTCAGGAATTGGCGGTCGTCGGCAGCATGGTCGCAGAAGAGTAGCTTGATTTGTGCGCCCTCTTCGGCCACGACCAGCACTCGCCGGTTCACCATCAGGTCTACGTCGCTGCGCAGGATGTTGATTACCTGCACCGCCCGGTCTACTGCCGTGTGCTTGGGTACGTATACCAGCAGGCCGTCTTGCGCCAGCATGGTGTTCAGGTCGGTAAGAGCGTCACCCTCTTGCGAGGCCAGGTGGTTATAGTAGTTGGCGATGAAACCGCTGTTTTTCGCCAGCGAGCCAATCAGCACGCCCTCGGGCATCGACACGCTGGGCAGCAGCCGGTCGTAGAAACCGTCGTTGACCACGAAGTAGAGTGCCGTGGAGAGGTTTGGCACGTCGCAGCGGAAAGCCTTGTAGGGGTCTACGGGAATGTCGAGTCGGTTCAGGTTGAGCCCATAGTCTGGGGCCAGGAGTTTCTGTATGTCGGTATATTTGTATCGCTCCACCTTCCTTGAGGGAAACCCGTTCTGGCTGAAACGCCGGAAGGCGGCATCGCGCTCGCCGTTCATCACGTCGCAGGAGTGGTCGAAAATCATCTGCCGGCACTGACGGTAGAGGTCGATGTATTGGGAGGCAGACGCAGCAGGAGCCTCACCCCCGGCAGAGGCCTCACCCCCAGCCCCTCTCCAAGGGGAGAGGGGAGTAGATAGCTTTGCTGTTTGTTTTTCTTCAGTATTCATTCTTTATAATTATATGTCTTGTCATTGGAGCCTGCTCCTACATAATTTGTTTTCTTGTCACTTGAGCCTGCCCCTATCCAGAAGGCAAGGGTGCATACCCATGAGTCGCAGTGCTATATACTCCCCTCTCCCCTTGGAGAGGGGTCGGGGGTGAGGCTATTGCTGGGTGTGAGGCTCTTTATCCAGTCGTATCCCCTCTCTTGAATCTGCTGTGCCAGTTCCGGCCCTGCCGTCTTCACGATGCGGCCCTGGTAAAGCACGTGTACCACGTTGGGGCGGATCATGTCGAGCAGGCGGTCGTAGTGCGTGATGACGATGCACGAGCTTTCGGGCGTGCGCAGCTTGTTCACGCCCTCGGCCACGATGCGCATGGCATCTACGTCGAGGCCCGAGTCGGTCTCGTCGAGAATGCTCAGCGTGGGTTCGAGCATGGCCATCTGGAAAATCTCGTTGCGTTTCTTCTCGCCGCCGCTGAAGCCCTCGTTCACCGAACGGTTGACCAGCTTGTTGTCGAGTTCTACGATCTTCTGCTTTTCGCGCATCAGCTTCATGAACTCGGAGGTCTTCAGCTCTGGCAGACCACGAAACTTGCGCTTCTCGTTTACGGCTGCCCTCAGAAACTGTGTCATCGGCACGCCAGGAATCTCGATGGGATACTGAAAAGAAAGAAACAGTCCCTCGTGGGCACGGTCTTCAGGACTCATCGACAGCAGGTCCTTGCCATTGAAAATGGCCGTTCCATCGGTCACTTCGTATAACGGATTGCCCACAAGCACGGCCGACAGCGTGCTTTTGCCAGAGCCATTAGGACCCATGATGGCATGGGTCTCGCCATCGCGAACCACAAGGTCGATGCCTCGCAATATCTCCTTTTCGCCTATCCGGGCGTGCAAATTGTGTACTTCTAACATGGTTGTTTTTATTGATTGAGGTTGCAAAGGTACTAATTTATATTGAATTAGACTGAGGCGGTCTTCTTAAAGTTACTAAAATTTTATGGCCATTATTTGTTTTTCTCGCTCATTCTACGTAATTTTGCAAGTGATGGAAGACAAAAATTAAATCATCTCTAAAACAAAATGCGGAGAAATCACAACCTGCACCTTGGGCTAATAGCCATCTTCGTAGTGGCTATGGTGGTCAATGCCTGCCATGAAACGGCAAAGAAGACATCTGCAATCAGCATCGCCGACAGTTTGGTAACTGCTGCCTACAAGGCTCACGATTACGGTCGGCTGCTCATGCTGGCCGATACGCTCTCGGAAAGTGGCGCCCTTTCGGCCATAAAAGCCAACTACTGGCGGGGCTATGCCTACTCTCGGCAGCGAAAGATGCGACTGGCCGGGACTTACTGGAAGCGAGTCATGGCCGAGGAACCGCAGAACAACGAAGACCGCACCTATTACTTCAAGAGCGCTAACCGCCTGGCTGGCGTGCTTTTGCTGCAAGGCGAAAACGAAGCCACGATGAAGGTGGCAATGCCTGCATTGGAAGAAATGGAAAAGCAGGGCGTCAACGTGTGCGACGACTATGCCTACCTGCTCATCAGTGTGGGATGCTGCCAGCTGAGGTCGGGCAACGGGCAGGAGGCCGCAAAAACCTTCGATAAGGCATACAAAACCTATCTGCAGCTGATAGCAGGCGGTAACAGCATGACCAACTATACCAGTGCCATCGTTGGCGTGATCACCGTCACCGACAATTACCTCGCCCATAAAGGCTACGAAGAAGCCTATGCATGGACACAGCATTTTGACGAACTGCTCGCACGCTATGAGCAGCTGCCAAAGCCCGACACTACCTTCGTAGACAAACAGCGGGCACGGCTGAACTTCTACAGGGCAAACGCGCTGGAAGGGCTGGGCCGCCAAGAAGAGGCGAGAATGGCCTACGACGAGGCGATGAAGACAAACTATGCACATACCGGCGATGGGAAGCTTGAGGCCACAAGCTACCTGATGTCGGCAAGCAGATGGAAAGAGGCGGCAAGCAACTACGAGATGCTCGATGCGCAAATGGAAAAATACAGCATGGCCTATACCATGGAGAACATCACGCATTTCCTGCTGCCAAAATACAAGGCCAACATCGAAGCCATGCGACGCGACTCGGCACTGAGGGTGGCAACCCAGCTATGCGCCAACCTGGAAAATGCCATCGACAATGCACAAAGGGACGAAACAACCGAACTGGCCATCATCTACAATACACAGCAGAAAGAGACGGAGATAGCACAGCAAAAGGCCGACCTGCTTTGGCTGCGGTTCGTGGCCACCTTCATTGCACTGGTGCTCATCGTGGCCTTTTTCGTCATCATCATCTACGTGAGGCATCAGGCGGCCATGCGCCTCAAAACGGCTTACCACCACTTGGAGATTGCCAACGGAAGAGCCGAGGAGTCGTCGCGCATGAAGACCAACTTTATTCAGCAAATATCCCACGAAATACGCACGCCGCTGAACATTCTCTCGGGCTTCACCCAAATCATCACTACGCCGGGCATGGAGCTCGACGATGCCACACGGCAGGACATAAACAACCAAATCATAGAAAATACCAACCGCATAACCGGTCTGGTGGGGAAGATGCTGGAACTGAGCGATGCCAACAGCCAGACGGTGATAGAGCGAAACGACCTGGTGCTGACCCTGCAGATAGCCGCACAGGCCATAGAGCAGGCTTCGGCGGGCAGGGCCGGCGCGCTGCCCATAGACCTCGACGTGGCACCCGAGGCAGAACAAGCCATGCTGCAGACAAACGAGCAGTCGGCCACGCGCATGCTCGTGCTGTTGCTCGACAATGCGATGCGCTTTACCAAGGAGGGTTCCATCGTGCTGAAGCTGAAGGCCGACGCCGGGCTTCTGAGCTTCGTCGTGGAAGACACGGGCATAGGCGTGCCCGCGAACGAGGCGGAGCACATCTTCGAAGAGTTTGTGCAGCTCGACGACTACAACGAGGGCACTGGCATCGGCCTTACCGTGGCGCGAAGCCTGGCTCGCCGTCTTGGTGGCGACGTCGTGCTCGACACCACGTATACCGCCGGAGCACGGTTCGTGGCCACCCTGCCGCTGCAGGGCGAATAGTCCTTACCGGGCGTGTGGAAAAGGGCCTTCCATCGGAAAAAATTGTCATGTGGAAGTCGAACAGGAAAGGCCGGTGCCTGTATATTCATGCAGGTCTGTTTTTCGAAAATCAAGACAAATAAAAATTGCGTTTTAGAGTGGCGGAAGACTGAGCAATGTCCCCTTGAAAGGCTTCGCTATAAGTAAGGCGATGCAATCCAGCCTCCGTTATGGAACACTCATGCTGAGCCACCCCGCAGTTCAGCCTTTCCTGCGGTGCAATCAGGGCTGGATTGCACTGCAAAATAGGGACCTATAGCTCATTTTGCAGGCTAAAACCCCACTCAAAGTCCGATAAACACAGG